>CAMJRV010000001.1 GCA_946408315.1 uncultured Bacillota bacterium
GCTACGGGGATTTCAAAAAGGATCTGGTGGAGGTCACGGTAGACGCAATCATGCCGATCCGGGAGAGATATAACGAGATCCGCAAGTCCCAGGAGCTGATCGATATTCTGAAGGACGGCGCGGAGAAAGCAAACGCCATCTCGGAGAAAACCATGAGCCGGGTGAAAGAACGATTCGGCTTAGGGATTTAACTGGTACAGAGATAAATGAAATAAGTAAAATATGCTGCCTTCGAATGAAGGCAGCTTTTTTGTTGCAGCGGCGGTTCCTCTAAAATCCTGAGGCAGGTTAGCAGTGGACATAAAGCTGCCGGTACGGATTCTTCGTATTCGGCGTCAGCACATGGAAGGGATGATCCAGAATCGTTTCCCGATCCAGATCAAATTCGGCGCAAAACTGCCGGATATCCTCCTCGATTTCCTGAAGGTCGACGTCGTCTGCAAGCTTTGCGTTGACCTGGTCCGGGAGACTTGCGGGAAGCTGTCCACAGCGGAGAAAGATTTTACCCCCATGCATTCCCGTTCCGCAGAAGTAACCTACAGGGCAAGGCTGATCGGAGCCAAGTCCGAGGACGATGATCCTGCCTCCGGCTTGATACTCGCCCAGAAAACTTCCGGCAGAGCCGCCGATCACCATTACGGGACATTTATCCCGGTAGGATTTCATATGAATTCCGGCACGGTAACCGGCGTTTCCTCTGATAAAGATTTTGCCGCCCCGCATGGCATAGCCCGGCGTATCGCCGCAGGAGCCGTGGATCGAGATTTTTCCCTCATTCATCGTATCCCCGACGGAATCCTGAGCATTTCCATGGACGGTGATGTCCGCGCCGTTGAGATAAGCGCCGAGAGCGTTTCCCGGCACCCCGCGGATGCGGAGACTTCCCCGGGAGAGCCCGCAGCCGATATATCTCTGACCCATACAATTGTCTATGTTGAGCTCCTCCTGACCGGAGCTTTTGATCTCTTTATTCAATTCCTGAAAATCGAAAGCAAACGCATCGATATTCATCTTTCTACCTCCTGTTTTCTCATTTTTCTGCATTCTCATTCTCCGGCATGCATGATGCCGAGCACTTCCAGCTCTTTTGCATTCAGGCCGACTCCCCGGAGCATAAGACGGTTGCCGGTCAGGGCCTCGATGGAGTTGATGCCCATGCCGCCCATCATTTCTTTGATTTCATGGGTCCAGGCCGAGACGAGGTTGACCAGTCTTCTCCTGCCTTCCTCCGGATCCAGCCGGGACACCAGAGCGGGATCCTGTGTTGCAATTCCCCAGTTGCAGGTTCCGCTGTGACAGCCCCGGCAGAGGTGGCAGCCCAGGGCGACCAGCGCTCCGGTGGCGATATAGACTGCGTCGGCGCCCAGAGCAAGGGCCTTGACCACGTCCGCGCTGTTTCGAATACTGCCTCCCGCAATCAGGGACACGTTGCCGCGGATTCCTTCCTGTCTGAGCCTTTCGTCTACGCTGGCCAAAGCCAGCTCGATGGGAATTCCCACGTTGTCGCGGATCCTGGTCGGCGCTGCGCCCGTTCCGCCCCGGAAGCCGTCCAGGGCGATGATATCGGCCCCGCTTCTTGCGATGCCGCTGGCGATGGAAGCAATGTTGTGAACGGCGGCAACCTTCACGATGATAGGCTTTTTATAGCCGGTTGCCTCTTTCAGGGAATAAACCAGCTGGCGCAGGTCTTCGATGGAATAGATATCATGATGGGGAGCCGGCGAAATGGCGTCGGAGCCCTCCGGTATCATTCTGGTTTTGGAAATTTCTCCGACGATCTTATTTCCCGGAAGATGACCGCCGATCCCGGGCTTTGCGCCCTGTCCCATCTTGATCTCAATGGCGGCGCCGGCTTCCAGGTATTCCTTATGTACTCCGAACCGGCCTGATGCGACCTGAATGATGGTATTGGCGCTGTACCGGTAAAAATCATCGTGCAGTCCGCCCTCCCCCGAGTTATAGCAGGTGCCCAGATCTACGGCGGCGTGCACGAGACTCGCATGGGCGTTCAAGCTGATGGAGCCGTAGGACATGGCCGAAAAAAGAATCGGCACGTCCAGGGCGATGTGGGGAGGAAGGTTGTTTCTGATCCTCCCATTTTCATCCCGTTCGATGGAAGCCGGTTTGGACCCCAGAAAAACTTTGGTTTCCATGGGCTCCCGCAGGGGATCGATGGAAGGGTTGGTCACCTGGGAAGCATTGATCAGGATTTTGTCCCAGTAGACCGGCATATCCTTGGGATTTCCCATGGAGGACAGAAGAACGCCGCCCGTTTCCGCCTGGGAGTAGATTTCCATGATGGTCCGCCGGGACCAGTTTGCATTATGCTTGAACTGGTGATTGGAACCGGTGATCTTCAGAGCGCCGACAGGGCAGACGCAGACGCAGCGATGACAGTTGACGCATTTTGCGTCGTCTGTGATCATCCGGCGGTGTTCCTCGCTGTAAGAGTGAACATGATTTGAGCACTGAGAGACACAGAGTCCGCAGCGGGTGCATTTTTCCTTGTTCCGGACCACTTCATATTCGGGATAAAAGTAATCAATCTGCATGGTTTTCACCTCCGTTCAGGGTAAAGATCGCAGGCTCTCCGCCTTTCGGAGACCAGAACCTGTCAAGCTCCGGCGCGATGACACGAATGGCGCACTCTTCGCTTGCAAGATAGACCATATCGTCTTTTTCCCCGATGACCATGGAGCGCAGTTTCAGCCGGTCGTTCAACGCCATGATGCCGCCGCTGAAACCCAGGAGGACCGAAAAGGGCCCTGTTATCAGCAAACTGCTGAAGGTGTTGCGCAGATAGGTCAGGATTTCCTGCTCCTCCGGCGGCTTCTTTTCAATCGTGGACCAGAAGGGCGCCGCGATCACCTGCGCCGTTTCTTCCAGGGTCAGGCCGCGCTTTCGGAGGAGAAAATCAACGATATAGGTGATTACTTCCGTATCGGTGAGCAGCGTGCAGCGATAGCCGAACATCTCGATGTATCTGCGATTGGTGTCGTAAGAGGAGATCTCTCCGTTATGTACGATGGAAAAATCCCTCAGCGCAAATGGATGGGCGCCGCCCCACCAGCCCGGCGTATTGGTCGGATATCTGCCGTGGGCGGTCCAGCAATGACCTTCGTAATCTTCAAGCCGGTAAAAATACCCCACGTCCTCGGGAAAGCCCACCGCTTTGAATACGCCCATATTTTTTCCGCTGGAAAAAACGTAAGCACCGGGGACCTTTGTATTGATATGGATCACACAGCGGGTTGTGAACTCATCCTCATCCAGCTGGCTTTCCGACAGTTTCGTGGGAAGGGGTGTGACAAAATATCGCCAGATGAGCGGCTCGTCGGTTATTCTGTTGGTTTTCCGCGTCGGTATCTTAGAAAGATTAATGATATCAAAACGCCGGTCCAGCAATTTTTCACACTCTTCCTTTGCCGCGGTGGAATCATAAAAGATATGGAACGCATAATAATCCTTATAATCGGGATATATGCCGTAGCCGGCGAAACCTCCGCCCAAACCGTTGGAACGGTCATGCATGGTGGAGATGGATTTTATAATACGTTCTCCGTCAAACCGGCTGCCCGACCTGGAAAAAATCCCCGATATGGCGCAGCCCGACGGAATCCTGATCTGTCCCTCTTTGTTCATTTTCCTTGTTCTCCTGTCTTTTTTTCTTCAAACAAAAAGACAAAGAGCCCTTAAAAATAAGACGCCTTTGTCTATTAGGAATGAGTATACTGTGTACAAAAGAAAAAAGCAAGTTGTTTTTTTAGAAAAGTTAATATTTTCTGACTATTTCCCGAAAATCCGACGGAATGTTAAAAACACCCTTGACAGCGAAAAAGGATGAGGCTATAATTCAACATTAGCAATGGCGCTTTGGTCGAGAAACCATAAGTGCCTCTTTTTCTTTTTTTACATGATTGCTATGAAAGGTGGTGGATTGATGAAAAGAATACTGCTTGTTTCCCGCAAAGGGAAGAGCAAGGATATGCTGGTGCAATTGCTGGGGATGGATTCTACCGCTCAGATCGCTGCCGCCTATACAGAAGGGGATGCCATCAATCTTCTGGAAAAGAACGAGTATGATCTGGTCATCATCAACTCGCCGCTGGAAGGAAAGACAGGGGTTGAGCTGGCAATCTACATTGCAGAAAAATATACTGCGGGAATTCTTTTCGCAGTTCAGAATAAATACGCAGACGCTGTTTCACTGAAAGTAGAGCCCTATGGCGTGCTGGTCGTAGGGAAACCCATCGTAAGGGCCTTTTTCAATCAGGCGGTCAGATTTGCCGAGGTGACGAACCATAGGGTCATGGCGTTAAAGGAAGAGAAACTCCAGCTTCAGTTGAAGCTGGAGGAAATGAGCATTATCAACAGGGGTAAATGCGTCCTGATCCAGCATCTGTCCATGTCGGAGAACCAGGCACACAAATATATTGAAAAACAGGCCATGGATCTGCGCACCTCAAAGTACCAGGTGGCAAAGCAGATCCTGAAGGCCTATGAGCAGGATGTTCTTATACGCTGAAGAGAAGTTCGCCGTACACCGGGAACGGCCAGGACCGGGAAGCGGTCATCGTTTCCAGCGTGTCTGCCGCAATGCGGATTTCTTTCATCAGCGGAAGGATTTTTTTATTGTAATACTCTGCCGAAGAACCGATCTCCTCGATGACATTGGCTTCGATCAGCGCGTTGTCCAGCTCCTGCACCGCTTTATGAAGGCACATGGAAATGGAGGAAAGGCCGGAAATCAGTTCTTTCTCCAGCTCCCATGAAATATCGGAGCCGAGGGTCTTCTTGGCGACTGCGGTATCGGCGAGGGCCTTGATGTAGCTCGAGACAGCGGGAATAATCTCTTTGTTGGCCATTTCCACCATGGTCAGCGCCTCGATGTTTAAAACGTTGCTGTATTCCCGCAGCAGGATTTCCTGTCTTGCCCGGACTTCGATGTCCGTAAAAATTCCGTGCCGCTTCAGAAGCTCCAGATTCTTTTCCAACGTGAAGAGCGGGAGCGCGTCTACGGTGGATTTCAGATTGAGCAAGCCCCGGCCTTCCGCCGTGACGATCCACTCCTCGGCATAGTTGTTGCCGTTGAAAATGATCCTCTTATGCTTTGCCACCGTATCCTTGATCAGCGAAATCAGGCTGGTTTCCAAATCTTTCGAGCCTTCCAGAATATCGGCAAACTGCCGCAGGGATTCGGCAACCGTCACGTTCAGCATGTAGCTGGGACAGGAGATGGAGGTGCCGGACCCGGGCATGCGGAATTCAAACTTGTTGCCGGTAAAGGCGAAGGGCGACGTTCTGTTTCTGTCCGTCGTATCCCGCTTAAACGGTGGGAGAACGGATACGCCGATGTTCATGGTGCGGTCCAGATTGTTCGTATAAGCCTCGCCTCTTTCAATGGCGGAAAGCAGCGCTTCCAGATCGTCGCCGATAAACATGGAGATGATTGCAGGAGGCGCTTCGTTGCCCCCCAGCCTGTGGTCGTTCCCCGCGCTTGCAACCGAGATGCGGAGCAGGTCCTGGTATTCGTCCACCGCTTTGATTACGGCACAGAGGAACAGGAGGAACTTCAGATTTCCGCCGGGATTCTTTCCCGGAGAGAGGAGATTTTCCCCGGCATCGGTGGACAGGGACCAGTTCACGTGCTTTCCGCTGCCATTGACGCCGGCAAAAGGCTTCTCGTGAAGCAGGCATATGAGTCCGTGGTTGGATGCCACCTTTTTCATGATTTCCATGACCAGCTGGTTCTGGTCCGCTGCGATATTGGACGTCGTAAAGACGGGAGCCAGTTCGTGCTGGGACGGCGCGACTTCGTTATGCTCGGTTTTTACGTAGACGCCCAATTTCCAAAGCTCTTCGTCAAGCTCCTCCATGTAAGCGCTGACCTTCGGCTTGATGGCGCCGAAGTAATGATCGTCAAGCTCCTGATTTTTCGGAGGCTTCGCTCCAAAGAGCGTTCTTCCGCAGAACATGAGATCCTTCCGCTTTTCGCACAGCGTTTTGTCGATTAAAAAATATTCCTGCTCGGCGCCCACGGTGGATACGACGCGTTTTATTTCATACTGTCCGAACAGTCTCAAAATCCGCAGCGCCTGGATGTTCAGGGCTTCCATCGACCGGAGCAGCGGCGTCTTTTTATCCAGCGCTTCGCCCCGGTAGGAGCAGAAGGCCGTCGGAATACAGAGGGTATGATCCTTGATAAAGGCGTAGGAGCTGGGATCCCAGTTGGTGTAGCCCCTTGCCTCAAAGGTGGCGCGGATTCCTCCTGACGGGAAGCTGGAAGCGTCCGGCTCTCCTTTGATGAGTTCCTTTCCGGAAAACTCCATAATGACGCCGCCGTCTCCCGAAGGGGCGATGAAGCTGTCGTGCTTTTCCGCGGTGATCCCGGTCATCGGCTGGAACCAGTGGGTAAAGTGGGTGGCGCCCTTTTCCAGAGCCCAGTTTTTCATCGCGCTGGCAACGATGTTTGCCACTTCGAGGGTGAGGTTGGTGCTCTCCTCCATATTTTTTTTCAGTGCTTTGTAGACGTCTTTCGGCAGGCGGTCCCTCATGACCGCATCATTGAATACCATGTTGCCGAAAACTGAAGAAATTTTATCCATAGAAAACCTCCTTAATCTGTATAAGATGATTGCGATATTAGAAATAATGAGCAAATCAACGTCATATCCTGATATTCCGCGATTCGGCGCAAATAAAAAAGGGCGCGGAGGTCAATAAACCTACAGCGCCTTTGCTATACTGGATTAGTATAGAGGATGTTTTTCTGTCTGTCAATAAAAAATTTCAGGTTTTATAAAAGATCATGCTGGTCTTTTTCAATTCCCTGACACTGTAGAGAATTTCAAAATCAGTGATTTTATATTTTTCAGCGACGGATTCTACAAAAGCCTCGATTTCACAGTCGTTCCTGCTGTGAAACATGGCGTAGAGGTTATAAGGCCACTTTTCATAAGACGTTCTCTCGTAGCAATGACTGACGAGGGGACTCGCGGCCAGCACTGCGCCGACGGTTTCCGTCATAGCCTGCTCGGTTCTGAATACCACCATGGCATTGCTGGTATATCCTGATTTTTGATGTCTTAAAATCGCACCGACTCTTTTCAATCTGTCCGAAGCCTTTAACGCTTTGAGCATTTCAACAACCTCATCCTCGGACAGCCCAAGGCTTTTTCCGATGGCTTCATATGGGTTTTCTTCAAAGGGTAAATTCCCCTGAAGCGTCTTGATCAGCTCCTGCTCTTGCTCCTGGCAATTCGGCCGATTCGCTTGATTTGTCTGATCCTGTCGATCCGTTTGATTTGTTTGCGTCATGATATCACCTATCCTCCAGATTGAAATAAACGTTCAGCTTGTAATTCCGCAGATTGGGGAATTCAAAGATTTCCGAAATTTCAAAGTGTTCCTTCAGACCCTGAATGAGGAGGTCTTTTTCAGCGGGCTGGGAAAAAGAAAAGGTAAACCACATATTGAGACTGGCGTTTCGCTGATAGTTATGGGTAACGCCTTTGAATGAATTGACGTATTCTGCCACAGGCTCAAAGATGCGGTCGGGAACGGAAATCCCGAAGAGAATGCTGGTATAGCCCATGGCCGCGTTGTTAAACGTGCCTCCAAGCCTTCTGATATAGCCCTTCTGAACGAGGTCTTTGATCCTCGCGAGCACTTCTGATCTGTCTATTTCAAGCTGTGAAGCCAGAGCCCCGTAAGGGTTCTTCTCCAGGGGGAGACCTTTTTGGAGCAGGTTCAGCAGCTTTATATTCGTGTCATCCAAATTCATGTCGTCCACATTTTCCTCCTGAAGACAGCTATCTCTTGAAGCACCAGGGCTCTTCCGCCATGTAGCTTCCGTTGTAATAGTAAGCTCTTGCCCGGCAGCCTCCGCAGATCCCGGCATGTTCACAGCTCCCGCAAGCGCCTTCGTAATTTTTCATATCCCGAAGCTCCAGAAACACGGAGCTGGATTTCCAGATTTCATCAAAGGGCTTTTCTCTTACATTTCCGGCTTCCACGGGCAGGTAGGGGCAGATGTGAACCTGGCCTTCCGGCAGGACGCAGCAGTAAGCCGTGCCGGCGAGACAGCCTTTCGTAAAGCGCTGAGACAGACCCATCTCCTTTGCCATGGGCATGAACTGGGGGGCGCAGGTGGGCTTTAATTCCAGCGACGTGGTGCTCTGCAGCTCCAGGACTCGCCGGATCATGGAATAATAAGCGGTTTCCCGAAGGCCGTCCTCTTCCATGGAGAGAGCCCTGCCGGTAGGTACCAGGAAAAACGGGTGAATTGCCTGAACGCCTAACCTTTCATAATAGGAAACCATGCCGCCGAACTCATCCTGATTTTTTTCGGTGATCGTCATGTTGATCTGGACTCTAAGCCCGGCGGAGAGGGCGTTTTCAATACCCTGTTGGGTTTTGACGAAGGCGCCCGGCTGGCCGCGGAATTGGTCATGATAGGCTTCGTCCAGGCTGTCGATGCTGACCGCGACGCCCTTCAGACCGGCCTTTTGCAGTTCCTCCGACATTTCCTTTGTCAGCAGCGTTCCGTTTGTCCCTATGGCAGGCATGAGCCGTGATTCTCTTGCCGCGGCGATCAGTTCAAAAATATCGTCCCGGAGAAGGGGTTCTCCCCCGCTCAATATGAGAAGGCGAAAGCCCGCTTTACTGATCTCTTCGACCAGTTTTTTTCCTTCTTTTGTCGTAAGCTCCTTGCTGGTATCCACATTCATGCCGGATTCCCGGTAACAGTGGACGCAGTTCAGATTGCATTTTTTCGTTGTGTTCCACGATATTAACATATGGTCCCCCTAAATGCCGATCTCTTGGTCGGTCAGATAACAAGCCGGATCGGAAGCCCAGAAATCGCCCGTACTTTGGGCCCTTGCCCGGAAATTTCCGTTGCACTGGTTAAGCCATTTGCAGGAAGCACATCTGCCTTTCAGATGTTTTTTCCTGTCCCGGAGCATTTCCAGAAAGGGATCGCCGATTCCATTCCATATGTCGCCGAAATCCTTTTCCCTGATGTTGCCCAGGGGCTTATCCCTCGTGAACTGATCGATGTAGACATTGCCTTCCCAGTCTACCGAGGAAATCGCCGAACCGGAATTGTTGCCGCCATTGGCTGTGATCAGCCGGAGGATTGTGCCGGCTTGCTCTTTATCCTTGCTTTTCATGTATTCATACAGGTAAATGCCATCGCAGTGGTTGTCAACGGTAAGGATTTCCGTTTTGATCCCGCGCCGGTGAAAGTCCAGGGTTTTGTCGATTATGAAATTCAGCGATTCCCGCGTTTGTTCGTGGGTCAAATCTTCATTGATGATGTCGGAGCCTCTTCCCGAATATACCAGGTGATAGAAGCAAACCCTCTGGATTCTTTCCTCTTCGATCAGGTCGAATATTTCGGGCAATTCGCGGCTGGTCGTCTTGCTGAGAGTCAGCCTCAGACCGGTCTTTTGACCTGCTTCCCGACAGTTTCGGAAGCCTTCCATGGCCTTGTCAAAGGCGCCGGAGACACCTCGAAACCAGTCATTTACATCTGCCAGACCGTCAAGGCTTATGCCCACATAGGAGATTCCCAGCTCTTTGATCCGTTTTGCCCTGTCCCTGTCGATCAGCGTTCCGTTTGTGGAAATGACCATTCGAAGTCCGATCTGGTTTCCGTATTCCATCAGATCGAAGAGATCCTTTCTCATCAGGGGTTCTCCGCCTGAAAAGAGAAGGACAGGGACCTTATAGGCCGCCAGGGTATCCATAAACCTTCTGGCTTCTGCTGTGGAAAGCTCTCCCGGGCCGTAGGCGCAGGTGGCCTCGGCATAACAGTGCTTGCAATTCAGATTGCAGGTGCGGGTGCAGTTCCATACGACGATGGGACCTTTTTCCGTCGTTGTGCCTCTCGTTCTTCCCTGTACGTCAGGATGATATCTGAGACTATCTCCAAAGTGATGCTGATTCAGAAGCAGCTTTGAAAAACTGATCATTGGCAAAACCTCCGATGTAGAATGTAAAGATTACAATTTTTATTGTATGCGTAGACAAGGGAAATTACAATAAAAAAGAAATCCGCTATTTGGAAGAAATAAATACTTGCAATCTATTTTAAACTGTGATAGTGTTTACAACAAGATTTTAATCACAGAAATCGGCGTGGATGAAGAAAAGTAATCGGGAGAAACGCAAAGCAGGGATTGGCAACGCGACTGAAATTGCCATTTGTGACACTCTGGACGAAAGAACACTTCGGAGCCGGCAGGTTCAACGGAACATTCCAATCGGGTTCAAGCCGTGGAAGAAACCTAGTAAATCTGCCCGTGTTGCATACGTTACAATGCATCGAGAGGATTAAAGCATTGAGTTGCTGCGTCAATTTGGGTGGTACCGCGGATTTTTTTCGTCCCTAGGATAGCTATATCTATCTTAGGGACTTTTTTATTGCTATTTTTTAACCGCCGAGGCGGTGGGTTCAATGAAAACTTTATTTTGGAGGTATAGGAATGAAAATTACGGACGAATTGATCGACTATATCGGCGAGCTTTCCAGGCTGGAGCTTTCTCCCGAAGAGAAGGAGAGGGCCCAAAAAGATCTGACCGATATTTTGAATTATATGGATAAGCTGAATGAACTGGATACGACAGGCATGGGGGAATTGACCCATCCCTTCGACGAAGCGAACCGTTTTCGAGACGACGGTAATCTCAACGGGGACCGGCGGGAAGAAATGCTGCGAAACGCCCCCGCCGCCAAAGGGGATTATTTTAAAGTATTCAAGACGGTGGAATAGGAGGGAAGAGATATGGAAATCAGAGATATGACGGCCCTGGAACTCGGAGAGAAGATCAGGGCCAGGGAGCTTGGCAGTATAGAAGTGGTCCGGAATTATCTGGATGCCATCCGGGAGGAAGGAGAGACGGCGAGCGCCTATATCACCGTTTCGGAGGAAAAGGCGCTGGCACAGGCGAAACGCGTTCAGGAAAGGATCGACCGGGGAGAACAGTTATCACCTCTGGCCGGTGTTCCTGTCGCCGTAAAGGATAATATCTGCACGAAGGAAATGAGGACGACGGCCGCATCGCGCATGCTCGACGGCTTCCTTCCGCCCTATGATGCGACGGTGATCGAAAGGCTGAAGGCTGCGGGAGCGGTCATCCTGGGAAAGACCAACCTGGACGAGTTTGCCATGGGAGGTTCTACCGAAACATCGTATTACGGGACTGCAAGGAACCCCTGGGATTTCGATCGTGTACCCGGCGGCTCGTCGGGAGGGTCGGCTGCGGCGGTTGCCGCAAAGCTCGCGCCCTATGCCCTGGGCTCGGATACCGGAGGTTCCATCCGGCAGCCCTGCGCTTTCTGCAACCTGACCGGCATCAAGCCCACCTACGGCAGCGTATCCCGTTACGGGCTCATGGCTTACGCGTCCTCTCTGGACCAGATCGGCACTATGGGAAGAGATATTAAAGATTGTGCGGCATCGCTGGCCCTCATTTCAGGCTACGACCCCCTGGACAGTACGTCGGTGATGAAGGAGCCCTTCGATTTTTCCGGCATCTATGCTGGTTATGGTGGTGCACAGGGGCTTTCGGCGGGGGCATCGGCCGGGAGCAGCGGGTCCCTGTCCGGGATAAAGATCGGTCTGCCGAAGAACTATTTTGAGACCGGTATTTCCGCAGACGTAAAGGAGGCGGTGCTTGGGGCTGCGAAAACCTTTGAAATGCTGGGGGCCGCTGTGGAGGAATTTGAAATTCCCGCCATAGACTACGCGGTTCCCGCCTACTATATCATCGCCTGCGCGGAAGCAAGCTCCAATCTGTCCCGTTACGACGGGATCAAATACGGCTTTCGTTCGGAACAGGCCCGGGACCTCTCGGAAATCTTCTATCGGTCCCGGAGCGAAGGCTTCGGAAGGGAAGTGAAACGGAGGATCATGCTGGGATCCTTCGTTCTGAGCTCCGGTTATTTCGACGCTTATTATAAAAAGGCTCTTCAGGTCAGAGGCCTGATCAAGAGCTCTTTCGACGAGGCTTTCTCAAAATACGACATGATACTCGGTCCCGTAAGCCCGACGACAGCGTATCCAATCGGGGGGCAGATCGAAGATCCTCTGGCTATGTATATGGCCGATATCTATACCGTATCCATCAACCTTTCCGGGCTTCCGGCGGCGGCGCTCCCCTGCGGCTTTGACCGCCAGGGCATGCCGGTGGGCATGCAGCTGATCGGCAGGGCGTTTTCGGAAGCGGCCCTCATAGGAGCGGCCCAGGTCTATCAGGACAATACGGATTACCATACGAAGTTCCCGGAAAGCAGGATCGGAGAAAACAAAGGAAAAAGGCCCGAAGAAAACGTTCGGAGCAGGAAAGGAGGGCAGGATCAATGAAATATGAAACCGTAATCGGACTGGAAGTCCATGTCGAGCTTTCGACGAAAACAAAAATTTTCTGCGGCTGCACCACGGCGTTCGGGGGGCTGCCCAACGCCCACACCTGCCCAGTCTGTCTCGGTATGCCGGGAAGTCTGCCCGTGTTCAACAAAGCGGTTGCGGACAAGGCGATCAAAGCCGGCCTTGCGCTGCACTGTGAAATCGAGAGGAACAACCGCTTTGACCGGAAAAATTACTTCTATCCCGACCTGCCGAAGGATTACCAGATTTCTCAGCTTTACGCGCCGATCTGCCGGGACGGGTGGCTGGATCTTTCTCTTTCCGGAGACGCCGCAAAGCGCATTACCATCCGGGAGATCCATATGGAGGAAGACGCGGGCAAGCTGATCCACGACGCGTCGGGAACCCTCATCGACTATAACCGCTGTGGCGTCCCCCTGATCGAGATCGTCACCAATCCCGATTTTTCCGATGGCGAAGAGGTGACCGACTTCCTGGAACGGCTTCAGGAGATGCTGGTCTATCTGGACGTATCCGACTGCAAGATGCAGGAAGGTTCCATGCGCGCCGACGTCAACCTCTCGGTAAGACCGGCAGGACAGCGGGAATACGGAACGAGGACGGAGATGAAAAACCTCAACTCGCTGAAGGCGATTCAACGGGCGATACAGTTTGAACGGGAACGGCAGATCAAGGTGCTGGAAACAGGCGGCACGGTGAAGCAGGAAACCCGGAGGTGGGACGACGATCAGGGAGAGAGCCACGCCATGCGCTCCAAGGAAAACGCTCAGGATTACCGGTATTTCCCGGACCCGGACCTCCTTCCGATCCGGATCGGAGAGGAATGGTTGGAAGAGATGAAAAACAGCATGGCGGAGCTTCCCCAGGCGAAGCGGCTTCGGTACCAGGCAGAGTTTGGTTTGCCGGAAAAGGCCGCGAAAACTCTGACGTCGGTAAAGGAAGTGGCGCTTCTCTTTGAAGAGACGGCTGCCCTTTCCGGGCTTCCGAAGGAAGCGGCAAATACTGTGATCGGGGATATTCTGCGCCTCATGAGAGATACGGCGACTCTTCCCGAGAACTTGAGCATAGACGCGGAAAAGCTGGCGAAGATCATCGGAATGGTCTCCCGGGGGGAGATCAACAGAAGCGTTGGAAAGCTGCTGGTGGAAGAGCTTTACAAAAATGACACCGATCCGGAGGGGTACGTCGAGGCCCATGGCCTTCGCATCCTGGAAAACAGCGATTTGATTGTGCCGGTCGTGCTTGAGGTACTTGCGGGCAATCCCCAATCGATCGCGGATTTCAGGAACGGAAAGGAAAAGGCCTTTGATTTTCTGGTCGGTCAGTGCATGAGACGGCTTTCGGGCAGCGCCAGTCCCCGGACGATCCATGAATTGCTCCGGGAAAAGCTGGCGGAAGGGGAGTTTCCGAGCGGAGAAGATTTTGCCGGAGAGCCTTCCGGCTTCGCGCAGAAAACCGGCGAAGCAGACCGGCGCGAACAGAAAACCAGAGAGGAAGACCGGCGCGAACAGAAAACCGGAGAGGAAGACTGGCCCGGACAGGAGCCGGGAGGAACCGGCCTGTCCGAACACGATAGATATGAACGGGAAAAGACAGAGTTGAACGCGGTGTTTTCCTCCTACGGAAAGTATGCGGCCAGAAGAATTGAGGAGCAGAAGCATGGAGCGCGGGAGCATGGAGAGCAGGAAAACGGGCTTGCGCCGATTTCTGTCTTCCAGTCCCAGGCATACCGCACAAAGAACTGCGGAGAGCTGACGATAAAAGACGTGGGGCGGGAAGTGAGCCTTGCGGGCTGGATCAATACGATCAGAAACCATGGCGGGATCGCCTTTATCGATCTCAGAGACCATTATGGCGTCACCCAGGTCGTTATGACGGAAGGCCAGCTTGCGGGACTTTCCAGGGAGACGGTCATCAGCGTGACCGGAGCCGTCGTGCAAAGAGATGCGGAGACGTACAATCCGAATCTCTCCACGGGGGAAGTGGAGCTGAAAGCCGGGACGGTAAGAGTTCTGAGCAGTGCGGTGAGCAGCCTGCCCTTTGAGGTCGACAGCTCTACCGATACGAGGGAGGATGTCCGCCTGAAGTACCGGTTCCTTGATCTGAGAAACCCAAAGGTGCACAGCAACATGGTGCTGCGTTCTGAAATCATCCGGTTCTTGCGGAACCAGATGGAACGGATGGATTTTTTGGAAATTCAGACGCCGATCCTCGCAAACTCTTCCCCGGAAGGGGCCAGGGATTATCTGGTGCCCAGCAGGAAGCACAAGGGGAAATTCTACGCGCTGCCCCAGGCGCCGCAGCAGTTTAAGCAGCTGCTCATGGTTTCCGGCTTCGATAAGTATTTCCAGATCGCTCCGTGTTTCCGCGATGAGGACGCCAGGATCGACCGTTCGCCGGGCGAATTTTATCAGCTCGACTTTGAGATGGCCTTTGCTACCCAGGAGGATGTGTTCGCTGTGGCGGAACAGGTGCTTTCGGCAACGTTCCGCCGTTTTACGGACAAGGAAATCTCATCGGCGCCCTTTGTCAGGATTCCCTATGCGGACGCTATGCTGAAGTATGGGACCGACAAGCCGGACCTGAGAAATCCGCTGGAAATCATCGACCTGTCCGAATTTTTTCAAGGAGTCGATTTCAAACCGTTTCAGGGAAAGATCGTCAGAGGGATCACGATAAGCGGCTGCGCCGGAATGCCCAAATCCTTCTTTGCGGCCATGGAGAAGTTTGCCCTCGGCATCGGTATGAAAGGGCTTGGCTATATTTCCGTAAAAGAAGGAATGAGCTATAAAGGCCCCATCGATAAATTTTTTACCGACGAGCAGCGGAGACAGATTGCAGAGCTTGCATCATTGAAGGAAGGGGATGTCCTCTATTTTATCAGCGATGAAAAGGGGCTGGTTGAAAGATACGCGGGTCAGATCAGAACGGAGCTCGGCAAACGGCTGGACCTCATCCGAAAGGACCGCTTTGCATTTTGTTTTATCACTGACTTTCCGATGTATGAGATCAGCGAAGAGACGGGCAGGGTCGAATTTACCCACAACCCGTTTTCCATGCCCAAGGGTGAGATGGAGGCGCTGCTTGGGATGGATCCCCTTGAAATCAAGGCATACCAGTACGATATCGTCTGCAACGGCGTGGAGCTTTCTTCCGGGGCGGTCCGGAACCACCGTCCCGACATCATGGTGAAGGCATTTGAAATCGCAGGCTATACGGAGGAAGATGTCAAAAACAAATTTGGCGCCCTCTATCAGGCATTTCAGTATGGGGCGCCGCCTCACGCGGGTATGGCCCCCGGCGTCGACCGCATCGTCATGCTGCTGTCGGAGGAGGAGAGCATCCGCGAGGTCATTCCGTTCCCGCTGAACAGCAATGCTCAGAACACGATGCTCAACTGTCCCGGCGAGGTGGATGAGAAGCAATTGCGGGAGGTCCATGTGAAAATCAGATAGAACGAGGCCAGGGGAAGATATTAGATTCCATTGGAGGATAGGGACGAAAAAATTCGGCGTTGTATAAAAATGACGCAAAATCACCAAAATAATTGTGATGAAATTTGAGATTTCCAGTTAAAATTTCGGAAAACCTGGGTTTTCTTGCTTAAATTCACGTAAGTATTGAAATTGCTTGATTTCTATTGCGTAATAAACGGCTGTATAATACAATAGAACGAACGTGACCATTTAATGGAAGGAGGATTTTTTATGATTTATCATGGCTTTGACGCGGAAAAGAGGGCTGCGTTTTATGTGGCCGAACTGATGATGACGGCGGCGAGAACCGCGCCCAAAGGCTGCGGAGTCGATAATCTGGTGGCCATTATGATAGATGGAGAAGAGAAAGACAGACTGGCGGTACAGATGAGGAAAATCGCGGAGGAAACAGGCGAGGAGTTTCATGGACGGGACGGCGGCAATGTGGACGCAAGCCATGTCGTTGTCATCATCGGCGTGAAGAACAGTCCTCTCGGACTTAGTCACTGCAGCTTCTGCGGATTTGAAAACTGCGCCGCAACCCGAAAGGCAGGGGCAAACTGCGCCTTCAACGTGACCGACCTGGGAATCGCAGTCGGTTCCGCCGTATCTGTGGCGTCAAACCACCGGTTCGACAACCGCGTCATGTTTTCCGTCGGAAAAGCGGCGATTGAACTTGGGTACCTTCCGGAGAACGTAAGAGTCGCATACGGGATTCCGCTTTCCTCTTCGGGAAAGAGCATCTTCTTCGACCGGAGTCCGGGAAGTGTGCTGCTGGACGTTTAGGCCTAACCATCGATTGAGAAAGAAAAGGAAGACAATATGAAACAATTATCGTATAAAATGCAGGACATGAAAGCCTCTTCGGTCCGAAAGCTGACGAAGTATGCAGACGACGCCGAGAAAAAGGGGAAAAAAATATACCGCCTCAACATCGGGCAGCCCGATCTGAAGGTACCGATGGAATATTACGACCATATCCGCGCTTTTCAGGAGCCAACGGTGGAATATATGCCGTCTCAGGGAGCTCCCGAGCTTCTGGAAGCGGTGGAAACCTATTACCGGAGCATCGGAATCGATGTGGACAGGCAGCACATCTATATCACCACAGGGGGGACCGAAGCGGTCATGTTCATCCTGCTTGCCCTGACCAATCCGGGCGATGAGATTTTGATCTTCGAGCCTTATTATTCCAACTACAACACCTTTTTTACAATAACAGGGGCCCGGCCGGTGGCTGTGACCACCCGTGCGGAGAATGGCTTTCATCTGGACAGAGCCGCCATTGAAGCAAAGATTACCGACAAGACAAAGGCCATCTTCGTAACCAATCCGGGAAATCCCACGGGTACGGCTTTTACTGAGGAAGAGGTCCGCATGATCGCCGATGTGGCGAAAGCGCACGATCTGTATATCGTCAGCGACGAGGTCTACCGGGAAATGGTCTTCGACGGCCGCAAGTTTACGAGCTTCGGCTATCTGGAAGACGTCCGGGACAGACTGGTCATCATCGACAGCGTATCCAAACGGTACAGCGCCTGCGGCGCGAGGATCGGCGTGCTGATCTCCCAGAACGACGAGATTCTTGCTTTGATTTCAAAGCTTTGTCAGGGAAGGCTGGCCGTTTCCACCCTCGAGCAGTATGCGGCCGTGGGCCTGTATTCCACAGGGATGCGGGTCATCCATGAGATCCGGGACGAATTTGAGCGGCGCAGAGACGTGGTCTATGAGAGCCTGCAAAAGATTCCCGGCGTGTTCTGTCAAAAACCGGAAGGCGCGTTTTATCTGATGTGTAAGCTTCCGGTGGAGGATACGAACGATTTCCTGATCTGGATGCTGCAGGAGTTCAACGATGAGGGAGAAACCGTGATGGCAGCTCCCGCAGACGGTTTCTATGCGACAGAAGGGCTGGGGAAGGATGAAATCCGAATTGCCTATGTCCTGGAGCCGGAGAAATTGAGACGGGCTGTCGAGATCCTCGGAAAGGGCCTTGCGGCGTATAACAGCCGATAAAAGATCAAATGAAAAAGGCTGCAGCAAATTTCGTTTTGCCGCAGCCTTTGTTATTTTTTGTTGACGGAATTTCTGCCCAGAATATGGGTGGCGCTCAGAGCTTTTCCTGTTCCGATCGCCACACAGGATTTCGGATCTTCCGCGATGGTCACTCTTATGCCGGTATGATTCTCGATCCTCTTATCGATGTCGTGGAGGAGGGCGCCGCCGCCGTTTATGACGATGCCCGTGATACCGATATCGGCCGACAGCTCAGGAGGCGTCTGCTCCAACACCTCGTGAATGGCCCCGCAGATAATCTGCAAGGACTCTTCCAATGCTTCCAGCATTTCGTCCGACGTAATTTTGATCCGATTGGGCAAGCCGGTCACAAGATCTCTTCCGCTGCATTCCTTCACCTCCGGCTCTTCCCTCCGGCAGGCGCAGCCGATGGCCAATTTGATCTCTTCCGCGGTACGCTCTCCGATAGAAAGGTTGTATTCCTTTCGGATGTATCGGATGATTGCCTCGTCAAAATCATCTCCGGCGGTCTTCAGCAGTTTGCTTGCCACGATCCCGCCGAGGGCGATGACTGCCACGTCGGTGGTCCCGCCGCCGATATCGACGACCATTACCCCGTCGGGCTTCGTAATGTCGATCCCCGCTCCGATGGCGGCAGCGATGGGCTCTTCTATCAGGTATACGGCCTTGCCGCCTGCCTGGGTGGCCGCTTCCACGATGGCTCGCTTTTCCACTTCGGTGATCCCGCTCGGAACGCTGATCACGATCTTTGATTTGGAGAATTTCTTACCGCCGCAGGCTTTCCGGATAAAATATTTCAGCATCCTCTCCGTAATGCTGTAATTGGAGATCACACCGTCCTTTAACGGTTTGATGGCGATGATATTGCCTGGCGTTCTGCCGATCATCTGCTTCGCTTCTTCGCCGACAGCGATGATTTCATCCGTATCCGTGTTGATCGCTACTACGGAAGGCTCGTCGATCACTACGCCTTTACCTTTTAAATAAACCAGAACATTTGCCGTTCCGAGGTCAATTCCTATTTCATTCGTAAATACCAATTGCTTACCTCCTTTTCTAATATTCTATCACGGACAAGGGATATTTTCAGAACCAATATTATCCACCGGGCCGGACAGACAGGATTGCAGAGCCGCGCAGGAGAAAGGCATCTCCGTTTCCGATAAAAATAAGAATGGCTATTCTGGGCAATATATGCTACCTTACAATTAAGTCATTTGACATCAAAGGAGATAGTTTATGAAAGCAAGACGCCGTACAGGCAGCAAAAGGAGAACCATGATTACGATCCTCATCATCTTGATTCTGGCCGTTCCGCTCTGCTTCGGATGGAGCACTAAGGCTCCGGAGGGAACCTCCTGGGCCAGTCCGTCCTCCACTGTTTCGGATCTTCGTCTGCTGTACGATCTCACCTATCTGAAGGATGGCGCTCTGGTCCACGACCAGACGATCCTCGACGAGCAGATCAGGATGATCGGCGCGGCGGAGGACTTTATCCTCGCCGATATTTTTTTGTATAACGATTACTATAACACGGAGAAGTACGACTTTCCCAAATCGACCCAAAGGCTGACCGACGCCCTGATCGCGCAGAAGCGGAAACATCCCGGGCTGAGCGCGTATCTTATCACGGACGAGATCAACAACAGCTACGGCGCTTCTCTGAACAGACAATTCAAACAGCTTGAAGAAAACGGGATCAAGGTCGTCGTGACGGACCTGGGAAAGGTGCGGGATTCCAATCCGCTCTATGCCGGATATTTCAAAACATATATCAGACACTTCGGCGTCGGAGACGGAGGCTGGCTGAAGAACCCCTTTGGAGATAACGGGACCAAGGTCGGCATCCGCAATTATTTAAGACTGCTGAACTTCAAGGCAAATCACAGAAAGGTGCTCATCACCGACCAGGGCGCCTTCGTCAGCTCCGCCAACCCCCATGACGGCAGCTCATACCATTCCAATATCGCGTTTCAGTTCAGCGGAGAAGCGGTAACCTATCTGCTGGAAGCGGAAAAAGCGGTAGCAGCGTTTTCGGGAACGGAAATCGGGGATGTGGAATACCGGCGGTCGCCTGGTGCGGTCCGCCCCGATACTCAGGTTCAGGTGCTGACGGAGGATAAAATAAAGGACGGAATACTGGAAAATATCAAAAGCGCGGAGAAAGGTGACAGGGTCGACCTGGGCATGTTCTATCTGGCTCACCGGCAAATCATCGGCGAACTCATCCGGGCTGCGGACCGTGGTGTCGCGGTCAGAATCGTTCTGGACCCCAATAAGGATGCCTTCGGCTTTGAAAAAAACGGTATCCCCAACCGGCAGGCAGCGGCTGAACTGGTAGAAAAATCGGACGGGAAAATCCAGGTGCGATGGTACCTGACTCACGGGGAGCAATTTCACACGAAGGTCATTGCGTTTTATAAAAAGGATGTAGTAGTATTAATAGGAGGATCGGCAAACTATACGAGAAGAAACCTCGATAATTACAATCTGGAGGCCGATCTGATGGTGACGGTCAAAGCGGATGATCCGGTCGCGGCGGGGTTTTCGGATTACTTTGACCGGATCTGGGAAAACAGGGACGGTACATACACGGCAGACCTGTCCGAATATGCGGACGACAGCCTGTGGAAAACGGCGATTTATCGGTTCCAGGAAAAGACGGGTCTCAGTACATTTTAAAGGGTGGCCCCGGTATGTTTTAAATGCGGAATGAGCGATAGGAGCGGCGGATGAGAACGGTTGGAAGACGAAAACTGAAAAAGTGCAATCAGGGCGAGCTCGTCAGAGAGCTCGATGCAATTTTGGAAGCCATCCACGACGATATTTTGATCACGGACGGACAGGGAAAGATCCTGAAGGTGAGCAAGAGCTTTGAGAAAGTCTATGGGATCGGCGAGGAATATATCCTGGGAAAGACCGTGTTTGAAATGGAAAAGGAAGGGATCTTCCGGCCTTCTGTCATTGCCCGGGTACTTCAATCCAATCAAAAGGTCACCATGAGACAGAAAAATAATCAGGGCAGAGATTTCGTGGTGACGGCGACGCCGATTAAAGATGAAGCGGGGGAAATCATAAAAGTCGTCAGCTTTACAAGGGATTTGACGGATTATCTGAATCTCCAGGAACAGTATTCCCAATTGGAGAGCATCGTTGAAAAATATTCTGCCGAGATCGCGGAGCTCAGGAGCAAAATCGCTTCCGTCGACGGAGTCGTCGGGAATTCGGAGAAGATCAGGGCGATTATCAAGGCGATCAATAAAATAGCGAAGTTTGATGCAAACATTTTGTTTTTAGGACCTTCCGGTGTTGGAAAGACGATGTTCTCAAGAATCGTACACGCCAAAAGCAGCCGGAGTGCGGGCCCCTTTATCGAGATCAATTGCGCCGCGATTCCCCATAACCTTCTGGAGTCGGAGCTTTTCGGCTATGAAAAGGGCTCTTTTACCGGAGCGGGGTTGTCGGGCAAGATCGGATTGATCGAGCTTGCCCAGGGAGGAACCTTGATGCTGGATGAAATCTCGGAACTGCCTCTCAACCTGCAGGCCAAACTTTTAAAGGTGATTCAGGACAAAACGATAACCCGGGTGGGGGGAACGAGGGAAATCAAAGTCGATTTCCGCTTGATCGCCGCATCGAACCGGAATATGGAGGAATTGATCCTGCAGGAAAAATTCCGGCAAGATCTGTATTACCGGTTAAATGTGGTCACGATCCATATTCCTCCGCTGGAAAGCAGAAAAGAGGATATCATTCCGCTCACCGCCTATTTCCTCGATAAATTCAATAGGAAGTACCAATTTCATAAGACGCTTCATCCTCAGACGATGAACCTTTTACTGCGATATCACTGGCCCGGCAATGTAAGGGAGCTGGAAAATGTTCTGGAGTGCGCGGTCATCACTTCCGAGGAGGATGTCATTCTCCGGACGGCTCTTCCGGACGGCATTTCAAACCCTTCCGCCCGGGGCGGCCTGGACCGGCAGTGGAACAGCCTGACGGAAGCGGTGGAAGAATATGAAGGTATGATCATCCGGGAGACGTTTCAGCTTCACAATACGACGGTCGGACTGGCGAAAGCGCTGCAGATCAGCCAGCCTACGGCAGTACGAAAAATCAAAAAATATATCGGCAAGGATTTGTGAAAATAATAGCAATATATATTCGAATTTGAATATATATTCAAGAATGAATAACGCAGCTTTATCCGAGATAAGGCATCAGAATCAAGGGTATGCCGAGATAATTCGCCCGTCGACTATTCGAACTTGAATAGTTGACGGGCGTTTCTATGACAAAAGGATGGCAAAATCCACGTTTTACGTTTGGCATGGGATTTGCTCTAAGAAACGATATCAACCGAAATTATTTTTAATGGTAAATTGTGAAAAGGAGGATCTCTTATGGAAAAGGAAATCAGTATCGTATCGAAAAAAGCCGTCGCCGACAGGCCGATTACGATTGTTTGCCTTGTTCTTGTTTTCTCATTTGTCGCATTTATGAGCCTGAGACCGGAAGCCACACTGAACGTAGTCCAAAAAATGTTTGATTACACGACTGCGGTGATGGGCGTTCCGATTCTGTGGTTTGTATTTGTCGGACTTTTCGTCAGCCTCTATCTGGCCTTCAGCAAACACGGAGATATTAAGCTGGGCGAGGGTGCGCCCGCCTATTCCATGTTCAGCTATATCGCCATGATGATCTGTGCCGCGCTGGCGGCTACGGCCGTATTCTACTCTTTCGTAGAATGGTCATTCTACTATGTGGATCCGGCGTTCGGCCTTGAGCCGTTCTCCCAGGAAGCCGCAGAGCTTTCTTTGTCCTACGCCTTTTTTCATTGGGGATTGAGCGTTCAGGTCATCTTCGTGCTGACCGCAGTTTCCCTTGCGTACGCCTATTATATCAGGAAGGTTCCTGTCCTGAGAATCAGCGCTGTCTGTGAAGAGATGCTCGGAAACTTCAAGTATAAAAAACCCCTTGGAAAGCTGATCGACGGTCTCACGATCCTGAGCATCGTGGGAGGTATGGGCGTGTCTCTCGGCGTCGGAATTCCGCTCATCAGCGCCGGCATCGGGAAAATATTCGGGATTACACCGAACTTTTCCGTCAATCTGATTGTTCTCGTGATTATCGCCGTCGTATTTTCCGCGACTTCTTTCGTGGGAATCGACAGAGGGATGAAAAGACTCAGCGACCTTACGCTGTATGGAGCGATCTTATTTATCGCATTTATCTTCATCACCGGTCCGACGCAGTTTATCATGAAAAACTTTACTTACAGTCTTGGAAAAATGATCACCCATTATGCAGATATGAGTTTATACACCGATCCCATCAGGGATTCGGGATTTCCGGAGCTGAACACGATTTTTCTGTTCACGCTGGCGCTGAACTATGCGGCATTGATGGGCATTTTCATCACGAAAATTTCCAAAGGAAGAACGATCCGTGAAATGATCCTGACCTGTCTGGGCGGAATCAGCTTTGGAACCTGGGTGATGTTCGGGATCAACGGAAGCTTTACCCTTCACCGGGAGTTGACCGGAACGGTATCCCTGACAGCCGCTGAGACTCCTCAGATCGGATTGTTTGAATGTTTCGGGACGCTGCCGGGAGGAAATCTCATCGTTCCCATCGTCTTTACCCTGGTAACGATCGGCTTTCTTGCAACTTCTCTGGACTCCGCGTCGTTCACTCTTGCGGCCTCTGCTACAAAGCAGCTGGATGAAAACGGAAATCCAAATGCGAAATTCCGCCTGATGTGGTGTGTCGCCCTCGCGCTGGTTCCCATGAGCATCATGTTCGCCAAAGCGCCTTTTACCGCCATCAAAACGATTTGTATCGTGCTGTCCGTACCGTTCCTGTTCGTCATTATCGGTATGCTCTTCGGATTGTTCCGATGGTTTAAAGAGGATAACATTTAATTCATTTAACTCACTGTATTTTTATCGTTACGAGAAAGGAGATAAAAATTATGCCGAAATATCAACCGCCGAGCGCATCTGCAGCGCCAAGATTTGCAGGAATCAAAACGTTTATGAGGCTTCCTCACGTAAAGACCATGGAAGACGTAGACTTTGCCATCGTAGGAATTCCCTTCGACACCGGCTGCTGTTATAAAAACGGAGCCCGCTTTGGACCGGGGGCAATCAGAGAGACGTCGACGCTGATGAGAAACTACAGCATGAATCTGGACGTCAACATCTTCGACCATCTGTCTGGCGTCGATTACGGCGATCTGGACATTACGCCGGGCTACATCCTGGAGTCCTACGCGCAGATCGAAGCGGGGATGAAGCCGTTTATGGATTCGGGAGTCGTTCCCATCGCTCTGGGTGGAGACCATTCCATCACCCTGGCGGAGCTGAGAGCGGTCGCCAAGAAATACGGACCTGTAGCGCTGGTTCATTTTGACTCGCATCTGGATACGTGGGATCAGTATTGGGGCCAGAAGTATGCCCACGGAACTCCGTTCCGCAGGGCCTGTGAAGAAGGGCTGATCGACACGGCTCACTCGATTCAGATCGGAATCAGAGGCTCCCAGTACGGTCCGGAAGATGTTCAGGGCTCCATTGATCTGGGCTTTGAGGTTCTCACGGCAAACGAGCTTCACGACATCGGAATTGCGGAAGCCGGAAAGAGAATCCGGGATCGGGTAAAGGGTGCGAAAACCTTCCTGACCTTTGATATCGACTTTGTCGATCCTTCCATGGCGCCTGGAACGGGAACCATCGAGATCGGCGGATTTACCGGACACGAAACCCTGTCCCTGGTCAGAGAAATGAAGGATATCGACTTTATCGCCATGGATCTGGTGGAAGTTCTGCCTACCATCGACCCTGCAGGGCTGACCTCCTATATGGCGGGCAATATCATCCATGAGTTCATTTCCATCCTCGCACTTCAGCGGAGAGACGGAAAACGGTAAGAACGCAAAGATAAAAAGGGCGCTGCGATTCTGATTTCAGAAGGCAGCGCCTTTTTGTGTGCCTAGCAACATTTAAGCGTTACTTATTCATCCTCCGGCTCGTGAGGGTTTTCCGAAGACGGGGAAGAGGACGGCTGGTTATGCGGGCCTCCGGGATGCCCTCCTCCTGGATGCTCTCCGAAGTGATGAGGGCAGCGCCCATCCGGTCCTGCGCCGTTAAAAAAGCCTCTGCCGTGCGGGTCGTGGCCGTGCCGGCCAAAGCCGCCGCGCAAGGACATCATGCGCTCAAACATATCGTTTCCCATGCGGGAGCGGGCTGCGCGCAGCCGGTTTTCCAGCTCTTCTTCGTCTTCATCCACGCCGAGCCGCGCTTCCAAAGCCGCGATGACCCGGTCGAGATAATCTCCGAACGCCGCCTGCTCCTCCTGGTCCAGGCAATCGAATATACCGGAAAAATCCGTGTCGGCCCGTTCTTGCGCTTCCCCCTTTTCAGTGAGCTTTACCATCATGACGCGCCGGTCGGACTCAGAGGGTACCCGGACAACGTAACCGGCCTTTTCCAGCTTGTTTAACAGCTCGTTCAGGGACTGCTGCCGGATGCCCAGCAGATAGGACAAATCTTTTGTGCTGATCTCCGGCTGCATTTTCAGCATAGCCAGCACCCGACCCTGACCCCGGGTGGGATCTCCGAAGGGGCCGTGCTCCAAATGATTTTGCAGGTGATGCCGATGCAATAGCCATTGCAGGCGAGATAATTTTTCGTATAGTTCAGTGAATTTGCTTTCCACAATAAAACCTCCCAATCGATATAAATTTTTTACAGGTACCTTTCGATTTAAATTATACAGGTGCCTGTTGTAATTGTCAAATACTTTTTTACAGGTGCCTGTGAGAAATTTTCAGATCCTGTTATGGCTTTCCTTTCTCTGGAAAAATAGAAATGCCGATATCATGATCATAAGAAGGCAAATGCCCAAAGACCAGCCGCCGAGAACGTCGGTAGGGTAGTGAACGCCGAGATAGATCCGGCTGAAGCCGATGGCGGGAATCAGGCAGGAAAGCAGGACCGTAACCAAATTGGCGGTCCTTTTATTTCCGATCCTCTGCCGGCAGAGGAAAATCATCATCCCGTAAAAGATCAGTACGGTGAAGGAATGGCCGCTGGGAAAGCTGTAGCCGCCCTGGTCGATCAGGTGGAGGGACAGGTCCGGACGGGCGCGGTGGAAGGAAACCTTGAGGGCATGCTGGAGCCCGGCGGCGGTGAGGGCTGCGGCGGACAGCGGAAGTCCGTAGAACAGCCGTGTGGAAGGGACCAGAAGGAGCAGGAGGCAGAGCAGCGTGATCGTCTGCTCATTTCCGAGAAAAGTGATCGACCGGAACAGCGCGGTCAGTCCGCTGCCGCGAAGACTGTAGATGAATTCCCGCACCACCGTGTCAAAGAGAATCACTTCCCGGGTGACGACAAGATATGAAATCGCCGCAAACACGGCGAAGCCTGCGAGTGCGGCAATTGCTCTGTTTCTGCTGAAGAAGTGCGTCATACTCTCGATCCTTTCTATACACCTATTATTATAATAGATTTGTCTGGAAATGACCACCTTCCATATGGTATGATAGACAGTAATCTGAACAGGAAAGAAGGAAGTCTGTAATGAAGAAGTTATTTAAAAATATATGCTTTGCGTTCTGGATGTATTTTAATCTGAGACATCTAAGATATTTTCACTTCAGGATAAAAAAATTCCGGGATGCCGGCGAATATGAAAAGGAACGGGAACAGATCCTCAATTCCACCACGACCTGGGGCCTTGGAATCATGAAAAAATATAAGATCACGCTGAACGTTTCCGGCCTTGAAAATACTCCCGAGGGACCGGTGCTCTTCGTATCCAATCATCAGGGCTATGCGGATATCCCCGTTTACTGCGCCATCTTCACCATGAAGCAGCTCGGTTTTGTGGCGAAGAATTCGCTTGGGAAAATTCCCGTCTTCGGCGAGTGGATCAGGGACATCAGAAGTGTGTTCATCGAGCGGGACGACGCCCGGTCTTCCCTGAAGACCATGGAAGAGGGCGCGGAGCTTCTAAAGAAGGGCTTTTCTCTCGTCATCTTTCCCGAAGGCAGGAGAAGCAGAGGTCCGGAAATGGCGGAATTCAAAAAAGGCAGCCTGAGGCTTGCTACGAAATCGGGAGTTCCCATCGTTCCCGTAACGTTGAACGGTACTTACTATGTCTATGAGAAGAAGGGCTATGTGCAGCCCGGAGCTGTTGTGGACTTTCATATCCATCCCCCGATCGAGACAAAAGGGCTTTCCAAAGCGGAGCAGAACGGACTGGCTGAAAAGGTCGAGGAGACGATCAGAACGAAGCTTGCGGAATTTCAGGCAAAATAAATCGCTTCCTCTCCGGGCTGGACCGCTCCTCTCCGGGCGGTCTGCTCAGTAGGCCCTGTGGTCGACTGAGACCTCCGAAAGCCACGCGTCGATCTCATCTTTATAAAAATACTGCTTCCCGCTTATCGTAAAATAGGGAAACATTTTTCCGGAAAAGCTGTGTGTTTCGGACAATATGTCCGACTCCGTCCTGATGATGGACTGCACCTCTTCCTCTGACATGTTCATGTACTCTGCGGCCTGGGAGAGATTGAGAACCTTCGTATCCACGGCTGCTGCTGTAGGTTCCTTTGCGGGAGCAGATTTTATCGCCTCTCCCACAAAATATCCGTTCAGGATGATCGATCCGCCGATGATTAAAATTGCGGCGGCGGCTAAAACATTCTTCTTATCCATACGCTTCCCCTTTTCTCCCATCAGCACGAGCTTTTCATCAAGCCGAGAATTTCCCCGGCAATTTCTTCGGGCGTCTTCCCGTCGGTCTGAACCGTAACCGCAGCGGCCTCGCGGTAGAGGGGTTCTCTTTTCCGGTAAAGGTCCAGAAACCGCTCCCTCCGTTCGTTTTCATCCTCGATATCCATGAAGGCAAAAGGCCGGTTCCCGTCTCCCTTTACCCGCTCATACAGTTTTTCAGGGCTGGCTTCCAGAAATATCGTATATTGACGATTTAAGATTTGTCGGTTCAAATCATCCAGTATTATCCCGCCTCCGCAGGATACGATGAGATCCTCCTCACGATTTGCAAAGACTTCATATTTACTCACCTTGTCCAGAACCTTCTGCTCTCCGGTTATTTCGCCTGCCAGCAGGTCGACGGCGCCGGTCACATGGCAGAGCTTGTCGAGAAGCTCCGACTCCTTGTTCCGGAATTCATGCTCTCCATATTTGATAAACATCCTGCGGATGGGCATTCCCTCGGCCTTCTCTATCTCGTGATCCATGTCGATGCTGGATACGCCGGTTTTTTCGCTCAGTATTTTGGAAACCGTCGATTTCCCCGATCCCATATAACCGATCAAAAATATACGATTTGGAATTTCTTTCATTTTGTCCGCTCCTTCGGTTTATTTCCACAATTTTTCATTGCCATGCTTATTTTTACGGATTTCTTTCATAATAATAACATTATAGCGTATCCAAGGAAGATTTTCGATGCTTTTCCGGCAAAAGTCTGCGCGGATAAATCCCGGAAAACGCCGCGCGTGTAAAGCGGATAAAGAAGTTGTAAACCCGGATCGATTGGTATAAAATTGAAATACGGCAGCGACCGTTAGAATGGAAGGTATTACTGACAGTTGAGCAACGAGAGTTGCGTCATGAGGTGAATGAAATTGAAAGAACCAGTATTGATTGTGATGGCCGCCGGAATGGGCAGCCGGTACGGAGGTCTGAAGCAGATGGACCCGGTGGGCTCCGCAGGGGAGCTGATTATCGATTTTTCCCTGTACGACGCTGTTATGGCCGGATTTAAAAAGGTGATCTTTATTATAAAAAAGGAGATGGAGGAGGACTTTCGCGCACTGGTCGACGATAGGGCGGGGCGGTTCATCGAAGTAGAATACGCCTTTCAGGATCTGCACGATCTGCCGGCCGGATATTCGGTACCCGAAGGCCGTGTCAAGCCGTGGGGCACCTGCCATGCGGTGCTGAGCTGCAAGGATAAGGTCGACGGCCCCTTTGCCGTGATCAATGCGGACGATTATTACGGGGCGGGCGCGTTTCATTCCATATACGAGTTCCTGGAACGTGCGGAGGACGGAGAGCAGTATTGCTACGGTATGATCGGCTATCTTCTGGAAAACACTCTGACGGAAAACGGCCATGTGGCAAGGGGCGTCTGTGAGACGACAGAAGACGGATATCTGGCGGGAATTACGGAACGGACCAAGATCATGTGGCGAAACGGAGAAATACAATACACGGAAAACGACGAGGATTGGTTCAGCGTTCCGGAGGGAACGACCGTATCCATGAATTTCTGGGGCTTTACGCCGAGCATGATGCGGGAAATGGAAGACCGGTTCCCTGCTTTTTTAGATAAGGCGCTTGCAGAGAATCCGATGAAGGGCGAATTCTAACTGCCTCTGGCCGTGGACCAGCTTCTCAGGGAAAATAAAGCCACGGTTAAGGTCCTGACGTCCCCGGACAGATGGTTCGGTGTGACATACAAGGAGGACCGGGAATCTGTGGTGAACGCACTTCAGTCCATGAAGGATAAGGGACTTTATCCGGAAAAGCTTTGGGATTAAAAGTTGAAATAGAAGCAAAAGGAGGTCATGCGATGTTTAACACCTATGAGGAACTGAAAAAATTTTGCCGGGAACAGGATATCAAGATGATTGATTTCAAGATGGTAGACCTGTACGGACGCTGGAGACATTTAACCGTTCCGGTAGAAAGATTTACGGAAAGTACACTGAAAAACGGAATCGGCTTTGACGGCTCAAACTACGGCTTTGCACCGGTAGAAAAAAGCGACATGGTATTTATACCGGATATTAAGACTTCGGCATACGACACGTTTGTGGAGGTTCCCACCCTGTCCATGATCGGAGACGTCTACGTCATCGGAAATCCCCACCGGAGGTTCGAGCAGGACCCGAGAGCGGTGGCGATCCATGCGGAAAACTATATGAGATCGACCGGGATTGCGGATGAAATAAGGATCGGGCCGGAGTTTGAATTTTATGTTTTCGACCGTGTGAGCTATGAGGTCAAGCCCCAGGTATCCTGCTATTCTATCGATACAGAACAGGCGGAATGGAACAGCGGCCGCGGCGAGCACAATTTGGGCTACAAGGTTCCTCATAAGGGAGGATATCATACGACGCCTCCGATGGATACGACCTATGACCTGAGAAGCATGATGTGCATGCTTCTGGAGGAAAGGGGAGTCGGTATCAAATACCATCATCACGAAGTCGGCGGACCGGGCCAGCTGGAGATCGAGGTTCAGTTCGGCGGACTCTGCGAGATGGCGGACAAGACCATGATCGTGAAGTACGTGATCAAAAATGCTGCTTTTAAAAATAATAAAACGGCCACCTTCATGCCGAAACCGCTGTTTGATGAAGCGGGAAACGGGATGCACGTACATATGCATCTGTTTAAAGACGGAAAACCGGTTTTCTTCGACGAGAACGGCTATTCCCAGCTCAGTGAGACGGCGCTGCACTTTATCGGCGGTCTGCTGAAGCACGCCCCGGCCCTCTGCGGCTTTACCAACCCCAGCACGAATTCTTATAAGCGGCTCGTTCCCGGATATGAAGCGCCGGTAAGCATCTGCTATGCCACCGCAAACCGGAGCGCAGTCATAAGG
>CAMJRV010000002.1 GCA_946408315.1 uncultured Bacillota bacterium
ATATATAAACACCTCGAGTTTCTGCGCCTGCAATCAAATGCAGGCGCTTTTTTTCATTGCACCACAGCTTAGATAAAGCCTGCCTATTGTTTCCCTCATTATTTTCTCTGATTCTGCACCCAATCTTTTGCGTGTCATAGAATGGTAGGGAAGAAACCCAAGAAAGGAGAGCATTTTACCTTGAATAAAATAGAATCTCAAATAGAGAATATCCGAAATGAGGAAGAGCCCTATGTCGGAATGCCGATTTCTATTCTCAACCGGAATATGAATTGTAATCCGGGGAATTGCCGCCAGGATCCGCTGGCCGGACTGCCTGTGGCAATGGCTTATGTTCCGTGGCAATGCTGGGGTGAAACGTATGAGCCGACAGAGGGCTGGCATCGCGGCACCATCTTCCCAGAGCTCGATTTACCGTTCTTAGGAGGAGGTACGTGTTAAAATGAATACGCAGAATGAATTGTTCAGAAAAATTCAGATCCTTGAATTTGTAGTTCACGATACCGCCTTGTATCTCGATACCCACCCGATGGACCAGGAAGCTTTATGCTACTATCATAAATACAGGGAATTGTTAAAAGCCGCCGTTGCCGAGCACAACGCCTGTTACGGTCCCATGACAGCCGACGCTGTGGAATCAAAAAATAAATGGACCTGGATCGAAAAACCATGGCCGTGGGAAATGGAGGCGTAGATATGTGGACCTATGAAAAGAAATTGCAGTATCCGGTTAAAATAAAATGTCCGAATCCCGCCATTGCAAAAGTAGTCATCACGCAATACGGAGGTCCGGACGGCAACAGACTATAATGGCCGCGCGATTCGTATACAAATTACATAATCCAGTCATACTATTCATGAAAATATCAAAGGAGACGGCCATGGAAAAAAATCAAAACAATTGGAACAAGAATTCGCAATTGAATGAATGCCCCGAAAAGGACGAGGATGGAAATTGCCTTGTGCCGGGCGTTTACAGAGACTCCGACGAAATCGGAGGAGGATGAACAGAAGGCCGCTCGGGGATCGCTCCCAAAGCGGCCTTGTTTCTATTGCTCAGTTTGCCATGGTCCCTGTCACTCACAGCCGGCCATGGTCTCTATCACTCACAGCCGGCCATGGTCTCTATCACTCATAGCTGGCCGTTGTTGTTATTGCTGTTTATATCATTGTTATTGTTCGTTTTGTTCTTATTGATATAGAGCCTCAAAGCCTTAATCAAATAAACCATCGTAACGATCCCAAGAATATATATGGCCGCCATAAGCAGCAGCGGGATCAGCGCAAAAAAGCTAAAGGTCGACAATGCAGAATAGGAATCCATAATTACCCCCCCTAAAAGATCTAATGAAACATCTTACACCGTCATAGTATCAAAAGAATTCCTTTCCGGCAATAGAAACTATAGTGGCTCATAGTCTTCCCTTCTGTGACTCTGTCACAGAAGCCCTCGTTCTTTTTTGCTATTCTGTCTTATATGAAAGTCAGAAAGGCGGTAATTTACATGAAATATTTTCTCGGCGCGCTCATCGGCGCAGTGATAGGTTTTGCTTATTATAAGTTTGTCGGCTGTTCCACCGGTACTTGTCCGATTACTTCCAAGCCGCTCAACGCCTCCCTTTACGGCGCTGTGATGGGGCTTCTCGTGGCCGGGATTCGGTAGTCTCCCGGTCCTTTCTGCAATATCCGGCAGCCTCCATAAACCTGTCGGTGATTTTCCCTGAAATCATTTTCCGCTCTTCTTCCGGAATATCGTCCCAGGCCCGCTCGATCCGCTCTCCATTTATGACGGAAACAACGGTGGTTTTGACGGTAAGCTCTTTTCGTGCCATAGGATTTCCCTCCTCTGTTGGAATCCTATGAAACGACAATTTGTCCTATGCGGATTTCATTTTTTCCCTGATTTGGATAATCATATCTTGATTTCTTTTCCAAATGCGATATAATCAACATACATTGAGAGACCTGTTATGGGAGAAAAAGTAAATTCAAACGGAGGTATTATCATGGCTGAAACATCTGCAATTTTAGCGTGGACACTGATTTCCGAATGTCCGATTCCTGAGGATGTAACCGATCTGCTCGTATCCGGAGAGCACGCCGTTGCCGCTTACAAAACCCTGCGAGACAGCGCGATTTTTACGAACAAAAGGCTGATCGTAAGAGACGCTCAGGGGATTACCGGAAAAAAGGTTGAAATTTATTCCTTGCCTTATAGCTCAATCAATATGTGGTCTACGGAGAACGCGGGAAAACTTGACTTTAATGCTGAAGTGGAACTCTGGACCAGAGCCGGACATATCAAGATCAATCTTCAAAAGGGAATGGACATCCGCAAGTTCGACAAATTGATTGCGGAAGCCCTGCTGAAGTAACAGAAAAAGGTTGCCGCTGCCCGAGAAAATCAAGTTCTCGGGCATTTTTATGCCCTCCTGTCAGTAAAATTACGTAGGAGGCGATGGAAATTGAAAACCGCGGCAGTCTACATACGCGTCAGTACGGACGATCAGACGGAGTATTCCCCGGACGCTCAGCTCCGGGAGGTAAAAAAATACGCGGCGGCCCACGGTCTGACCATAGACGAAAAACACATCTACATTGACGACGGAATCAGCGGCAGAAAAACGAAGAAACGTACCGCCTTCAACAAGATGATCGGGATCGCCAAAGCAGAGCCGAAGCCCTTTGACGTGATCCTGCTCTGGAAGTCCTCCCGCTTTGCAAGAAACCGGGTGGACAGCGTCATCTATAAAGCGATGCTTCGGCAGCAGCTCGGCATCGACGTCATCTCCATCACCGAGGATTTCGGAAACGGTAAAATGTCGATGCTGTTCGAGGCCCAGATCGAGGCTTGGGATGAATTTTACAGCATAAATCTAGCCGAGGACGTAAAAAACGGAATGACGGAAAAGGCCAATCGGGGCGAGTTTCAGACAGCGCCGCCCCTTGGATACTCCAAGCTTCCCGGCCAGCCCCTTCAGGTCGTTGAAGACGAGGCAAAGTATATCCGATCGATCTTTGACCAATACCTTGGCGGCATGAGCTTTTTTGCCATCGCAGGGAAATTGAACGCGATGGGCTTTCGCACCAGGCGGGGCAACAAAATCGAAAGCCGAACCGTAGAGTATATCCTCAACAATCCTGTCTACAAGGGCTATGTCCGCTGGACGCCGTCAGGAAAGACGGTAAGCAGCCGGATCTACGACAGCCCGGACACGATCGTCAGAAGATCGGATCACGAGCCGATCATCCCGGAAGAGCTTTTTGACAAGGCCTCCGGCCGGCTTGCCGCAGCCAGGGAAAGAAAAGCCTCCCGGAGCCGTCCGGCGGAAACGAAGAAGCATTACCTGTCGGGAATCCTGAAGTGTTCTGGCTGCGGCTCTACGCTGGCCTACGCCGGGTCCAGCGGCGGCTTTCAGTGTATCAAGTACGCTCACGGGACCTGCAAGCCCTCCCACTACATTCAGGCAGATAAAATTGAACCGGCAATCCTGGCGGAACTTGACCGAATCAGCCTCCCCGGAGTATATACCGAGAGCGGTCCCGACCCTTCCAGCCACGCGGAAGAAAGGGCGCTGATCCGGAAAGAGCTGGATGCAATGGAAAAGATGTTTGACCGGGCAAGGCTGGCCTATCTTTCCGGGATCGATACATTAGAGGAATACGAGTCCAATAAGACCAGAATCCAGGCCGAAATCGAAGAAAAAGCGGCGGAGCTGGCAAAGATAACCGCACCGGCGGCAGAGCCGAAGCCGAAAGAGGTGAAAGCGGAGCTGGAGAAGACGAGGGCAACAAAAACAAAAACCATGAACGTCAAATCGTTTCTGGTCAGCGACGCCCCGACGGCGAAAAAGAATGCCGCCCTAGGTGAAATCGTTGAAAAGATCACGTTCAGCAGGCCCGACGATTGTATAGAGATTTTTTTATACGGTTGAATTATCGTTTGCCGCCGTTTGGAGGTCCGGACGGCGAGCTGGGCGCTGCGATGCGCTACCTCTCCCAGCGATATACGATGCCCTTTAAGCAGGCCATCGGCGTATTGAACGATGTCGGCACGGAGGAACTCGCTCACATGGAGATGGTCAGCGCCATCGTGCACCAGTTAACGAGAAATATGACGATGGAGCAGATCAAGGCAGCCGGGTGGGATACCTATTTTGTAGACCATACCGCGGGCGTTTGGCCCCAGGCCGCCTCAGGCATGCCGTTTTCCTCCGCAACCTTTGCTTCCAAAGGAGACGCCATCACCGATCTGGTGGAGGATATGGCGGCAGAACAGAAAGCAAGAACTACTTACGACAACATTCTTCGTCTCGTAGACGATCCCGATGTCAGAGACCCGATCAAATTCCTGAGGGAGCGGGAAATCGTACATTTCCAGCGATTCGGCGAAGCCCTGCGCGTCGTGCAGGACAATCTGAACTCCAAGAATTTCTACGCGTTTAACCCCGAATTTGACAGACCGAGAAGAAAATAACGGCGAGGAAACAGACCAACACAAATTTTGTAAACAAAGCAGCAAAGGAAGATACATACCTTTGCTGCTTTTATGTTCTCTTCGCCCAAAGCATAAGCAACCTTATTTTACTAAAAGCATTGCAAAACAGAGCTATTGATACAACTTTTTCATGAGGAGAGTTTTCTCAATAAATTAGCTGCGCATGTAAAAAATCTCTTTTTCTCCTGGTGCAGTTCAAATCCAGCTACGCCATGAGTCCAATTGACATAGATGTTCCTTTTCCATTTGGCTTGTCATTCGCCTTGTCCTTCATAAACATCTTCCATGTATTCAACTATACTAATCCAACCTGTCAATAATATTCAAAAATATCACCCCCTAAGTCGATCTAATTATCGGTCAAAATGTTACCCCTAATCGAACCCCCTCTATCAATGTCGAATCGGCGCCGATCAATGTTATTTTTTTCTTCAATTAAGGAGTACTCTCTAAGCGTAAGAAATATAAATCAATCCGCTTTGTTTGGTATAGTCACAGGGATTAAGACATACCCTACAGCATCATAATTTTGATTAACAGCAAGGCAAAGAACTTCCCCAAACACTCCTAAGTCGTCATTGCCTATCGGGAAGCCCTCACTAACGTTTCCATCAAATTGACCTCTATTACCCACCAAACCTGCATCTTTCCATATTCTTGTAATGAAATCGGCCTGTTCTTGAATAGTGGCGGGTGTCCAACTATCATTTGGCGCGCCGTATGCAATGAGTACATCGGCCACATCGGTTAAGTCACCTGTCAGTTGGAAGTCGATCCAACATCCTCCCAATGCATCTTGATTGCTTCCCCAGTCTCGCTCCCATTCAAACGAATATCTGAGATTTGCATAGGAATACTTTCTAAAGTCTGTCTGATTTGTTTGATGTGTAGATATTGGAGTTTCAAGTCCGTCTAATTTTTCTTTCAGTCGATCGTCCTCAATTGCATCGTAGCCTTTTTGGAGAATTTTTTTTGCACTGTCTATATCGCTTAAGCCGATATACGCATCCGCCATTCCAAGATACGCTTCCACGCATTTCTCATCGATCTGGATTGCTTTTTCAAATGCAACGATGGCCTCCTCGTAGTTTTCTTCAAGCAAATATTTCTGGCCTAAGGACAACAATTCGTCAATCCCCTCTACCGCCGCCCCGCCTCCGCAGCCGGATGCAAAAACCATCAAAACAATCAATAAAATGCTGACAAGCTTTTTCTTTAACGCCGTCATTCAGTAAACCCCCTTACCCCGTTCAACCCGTCTCCGGACAAGTCCGCATCGCAGGTCGTACAGTATGCCACGGCATCACCGTCAATCTTTACCCAGTGGCCATTCTCCGCGGTAAGGTTCCAATTGTGAACTTCTCCATTATCCATATGCCAGACGATATTCATCGCTCCATTCTGCAGTCCATCTTTGAACGTACCGGATTCAACCGTTTCAATTCCATAGGTATACCCCTCTTCCTTGCTTTCAGGTTCCCCCTGAGGAAATATTACCGTACCTTCACCGTTTGGCATATCGTTTTCCCATTGCCCAATATAACGGTATCCGTCTCCATATAGTAAAGTTCCGTTTCCGGACCGACGTCCTTCGTCATCGTATTCTCCAATATAGATACCTCTGCTGTCATCATCGCTTAGTATCTGCTTTATAAAATCCATCTCAAGCAAAGCGTTAAGCTCCTCCTCACTTAAGAGCCCGGATAATTTGCTGATTGACTTGGATAAAAAATCTTCCTTTTGGTCTGCATCAATTGCATTGCTGCCGACCTCAATAATGGAAATCGCTTTATCAGCCTGCTCCAACCCAACATAGGATGACACTATCCCAAAATATGCGTCCACACATTTTTCATCAATCTCAATGACTTTTTCAAAGGCAATAATGGCTTCTTCGTAATTTCCCTCAAGGAGATATTTCTGGCCCAGGGACAATAATTCGTCAAGCCCCTCTCCCGTCGCCCCGGCTCCGCAGCCGGAAGCAAAGGTGATTAAGACAATTAATAAAATACTGACAAGCTTTTTCATACTGTTTCCTTTCATTTGCTAATGTATTTGCGCCCGTTGGCTGGATAAGGACGCAATCTGAAAGTCCTCTTTATTCGATGTAGTCAGGCAGGTAGGAGAGTGATATTCCGTCTTACTATCTGCATCCACGCCACCCGCGCCGTCCACGCCAAAGGTAGGCTCACCTGTATCCAGATCCGTTCCATACGCCAGAGAGTTTGGGTCCCCATTCAGATTCATATTCCCTGTTTGATTCGGAATCCCATCCACAAAGGTGCTCTGTATTCTTTGAACACGTCCATCCCACATCCCCTCTTGCTCCGTGACCGTCCCGGACCATACTCCTCCCTGCATTTTGCCCGAGATCAAAGTATCACGGGCCTTGATAACATTCCCGTCGGCGGCAAAAAATGACCTTTTTACTTCACAGGTGCCTTCTGCATATCCCCGGGACCAGGTGCAATGTACAACCGAATACTGCTGTGAAACATCCCCACCGCCAGTCATGTTAAAGTTCAGCGAAGTCTGCACACCGGTCCCGTCTGCAAGGGCATTGCGCCAGCTTCCATAATATACAGCCATCCACCTTCCACCGTCATCATGTTTCCAATATCCGATCAGCATGCCGGTTCCGTTTACCGTGTTTCCGTAATCAAAAAGAACTCCATTCCCTTGGGTTTCCCCGTATGCTTCTAAAACAGCGAGTACGCCTGCACCCTGCATAAGCACACGCGCCGAATCTGTATCGTCTTCTGTAAAGCTTTTCATAAGCTCCTGCATTATCTTATCTTCATCCGCAGTCAGAAGGGCCTTCCATTGCTTTAAATCTCCTGCGGCGATCAAGTCGTCCAGCCTCACCTTCAGACGCTCATCTCCTGTCGCATCGTAACCCTTTTGCAGGATTTCTTTGGCCTTGTCTATATCATCCAAACCAACATAGGCATCCGCCATCCCAAGATATGCGTCCACGCATTTCTTATCGATTTTAATCGCCTTTTCAAAGGCTACAATGGCTTCTTCATAATTTCCCTCAAGGAGATATTTCTGACCAAGGGACAATAATTCGTCAAGCCCCTCTCCCGTCGCCCCGCCTCCACAGCCGGAAGAAAAAATTACAAAGAGAATCAATAGAATACTTACAAGCTTTTTCATTGCACATCTCTTTCCTTAACATCTATTTGAACAGATTCATAAAACTCTCTCGATTGCTTGAAAGCTCGGTTCGCTCGTCAAGATAAACGTTCCTCCATACAGCCTATTCTCTTTTATCTGTACTCACTTTGGAAAGCTATTGTTCCATCTGTATTATAACGAGTTACTCTGCTATGTTCATGATTAGAACTATACTCATTTATGTAATACCCTGTTATTGTCCCGTCAGCATTATATTGGGTGCCTTTAATTAAGTAGCCATCCTTGTCGCTTTCAAAAATTTCGTAAAATTCTATCGTTTCATTAATGTTGTACTGTGTTCCCTTGTATGGATTCCCATTGTCGTAATACTCCCATATATAATAACCGTCCTTATTTTTTTCATATTTGGTATGTTTCCCATAAACGTCGTATCGGTTCCCCTCATTGTCCTGATACTCACCACCATTTCGGAGAGCTTTAATCCGGTTTCGATATAAATCACCCTTCGTCAGATCGAGCGATATTACCATCTCATAGTCATCCGCCGCTTTGTCGTACTCTTTGAGTTCCGTGTATGCATCTCCACGACCAATATACGCCTCCACGCGTTTGAGGTCGATTTTGATAGCCGCCGTGAAGGCAATGCTAGCCTCTTCGTAATTTCCTTCCAGCAAGTATTTTTGCCCCAGGGCCAACAGTTCGTCGAAGCTTTCCCCCGTCGCTCCGCCTCCGCCTCCGCAGCCGGAAGCAAAAACCATCAAAACAATCAATATAATATTGACAAGCTTTTTCACGGCACAACCCTTTCCTTAATAATCCTTTTTCAACTCTTCTTCCAATTTTCTGCGTTCTTTTTTTCCTGACACTCGGAAGCAGACCGCAATAATAATCGCCGCTATAAAGACGACGATTCCGCCACATAGCAGCATTGTCCCTAGGCTCATTTGAACCACCTCCAAATTCGCAGGCATCAGCCGAGGCTGACGCCGTCGTTCAATCGCTTTCCATCGGGCTAGAACCACCCTCCGGCCTGCAGTTCCTGCATCATGCGATCCAGCATCTGCATTTCCGTGTCCGTTTCGCCCCGTTGTTCCACATTCTTATATAAGGCTTTTGCTTTGTTATAATGATTTTTCATGGAACTATAGCTTCTCTGGCTGTTGCTTTTACGCTGCTGCCGGTCAGCCTCCAGGAAAGCAAGGCGCTTATATACCTTATAATTGTCCGGATATTGATCCTCTATGGTCTTCAGCATGGTTTCGGCCCCTTCGAAGTCATTGATCTGCTGATATAAAATCGCGATGTTTTCCATGACCTGGAAGGTGGTATATCCATTTTGGAACAGCTCATTAAATTTCTGCAGAGCCTTTTCGTAATAGAGAGACGCTGCAGAAGGGTCTGCCTTGGCCTTCCTGCCATAGGCGTCACCCAGCTGCTCGGCTATATGGAGCCCTGCGGAAGCGCCTAAGCTGCTTTCCGCATTTTCAAGAAAACGGATTTCCTTGTCAAGATACCCGCTTCCAAGGCGCTGATATGTTTTGGCACATAAAAGAATTGCCCGCCGCTTGATCGTATCTGTCTCTGCGGCAGCAATCACCTCTTGGAAATGCTGTTCCGCTTCGGCATAATTTCCTTTTGAAAATGCGATTTCACCTTGTACCATGTAGATGGAGTCCTCACCCAAGCCGTAGTCGATAGCTGTGCTGAGCAATTCCTCTGCTTTTCCCACATCCCCCAGCTTTGCAAAGGTAATGGAATAATCACGAAAATACAAGGCATTGGTCTGATTGTATTGAATCGCCCTCTCATAGGCTGTTTTGGCGTTTCCAAAGTCACTTTTTTCAAAATAGGCATTCCCCAGCACGAACAGAATGTTTCCCAGCTTTTCTTCATCCGCTTTTCCGCCAACTCCATATGGAGGATTGTTGATGATATCCCGGCAATAATCGATGCAGCCATCGTAATCCCCAATAAAATAGAGCAGCTTAGCTTCTTCCTCGTACGAATCGATCCTATCGGGAATCAATTCCCTAGTCTGACTGATTTCAGTCCGCGCCGCGTCAAAGCTGCCTGTCTCGATGGAAGCCCGCACTATTTCGATGCCTCTGTTATAGGCAGTCTTTCGCTCTTTGTCCATGGTCAGAATACCCGATCCGGCCAAGACAAAGGCCAGAACAAAAATCGAAGCACTGACAAGTCGTTTCATTTTCTGCTTTCGCTTGATGCCTTGATACCGGGAATCCAGTTCTACGATGTGCTGAAGGACATATAAAAGCTCTCCGCCGTTTTGATACCTGTTTTGTGGCAATAGCTGCATGGATTTTTCAATGATGTGAGAAAGTCCTTCGCTGACAGCGCCCCCCCTTGCAGAAATGGGTGTAATGGAACCGAAATCATGTCCGGGCTTCACCCCTGTCAGCAAATGATGCAAGGTGGCTCCCAGGCTGTAAACATCCGAGCGCTCGTCAACTCCGTTTCCAACCAGGCCTTCAATCAGGCGCTCCGTTTCCGATTCGGTGTTCGCCGTAAACCTGCCGCCATCCCGCAGAAGTTCTGTTCCATCGGTCACAAATTCGGTTTTATCGTCCATAATCCCGGTTTCATCGGCTACAAACTCGGTCTTATCGTCCGCAAACCCGATTTCGCCAGCTACAAACCCGGCCTTACCGCCTGCAACCCCGGTTTTATCGTCCACAAACCCGGTTTCGTCGAACAGAAACTCAGTTTTATCGCCCGAAGAGACCCTTTTCGGGACGGAATCCTCAATTAATACTTCTGTTAACACTTCCGTTTTTGGGCCCACCGGCTCCTTGAACTGCGTAAAAGACCGATAATTGTTGATATCACTGTACTGCTCCGGCGGGGAATAACCGCCGCTGATGCCTGTAGAGGTTTTCATCCCGCTGTCAAAGGCAAGGGAAATATTGAAGTCGATGAGGCAAATATCCCCCTTGGGCGTCAGCATGATATTGGCAGGCTTGATATCGCTGTGTATGATGGGAGGGTTTTGACTATGAAGATATGCCAACGCTTCCGAAAGCTGCACTGCCCACTTTAGAACTGTTTTTTGAGAGTAAACCCGATTTTTTGACAACGCCCGATCCAAGCTGCTGCCGGGAATAAAATCCATGACGGTGAACACCTCGTCGTCGATTTCCAAAAAATCATAGACTCTGGGAAGATAAGTATGCTTTATATTTTTTAAAATGTCAGCCTCGGCCCGGCTTTCAAGAATGTTCTTCACACTCTCTTTTATCTTCTTGACGACGACATAGGTTTGAAGCCTTTCATGGTAAGCTTTATAGACTATGCCGCCCCCGCCGGAACCGATTTCTTCTATAATTCGATATGTATCACTCAATATGCTTCCGTTGCTTAACATATTACCTCCATTTAGCCTTACTCTTCCTGGAATATTCTTTTCCCGATTCACCCATTTCCTTCGGTATTTTCCCGGCGCCTATCACCAGTAAAGATGTTTCGGAAGGCGGCTCGCCGCATTGTATGCGGTTTCCTGTGCGGACTGATACGCGTTGGCACAGGCCGTAAGAGCCTCTCCAAATTTTTTCAGCGACTCACGGAACTTTACCGTTGTTGAATCGGCGGCGTCCACGCCTTCCCACTTGCCTCCGAACGTTTGCGCATCAAGGCCAATCCAGTCGGCGGTAAGCATTCCCTTTATCTCCGAGTCCGCGGAGCGCATTTCCCTGTCCTGAACGGAGCAGTATTCGGTAATTGCCCCTGCAACATCACGCAAGACCTTATGATTTACTTCAATCGATGCCATATCTTATCCCTCACTTAAATTTATCCGCTAATTTTGTGTTGACATCTTCGGTATTTCCGTATCCGGGATTGACCTGCTGTTCAAGCAGATTCATATAGTTTTGAAGAACTGCCGAACGCACATCATTGTTCTTAAATAATTGGTACATGGTACTTTTCGCCGTTTCCCCAGCGGCGCTCTTCCAATTGCTGTCCAGTTTTTTTGCTTTATTTTGCAGCGTGCGAAACTCAGCGTTAATATTACTGTTCACAGTACGGAGCTTGTTTACTGAAGAAGCGATTCGATCCGTATTGACTACTTGCTTTGCCATATGGCACCTCCTCAATCGTTGTCTCTCATCCACGAGGCAAGCCGGTTCGTGTCCACTCTGTTGAGCCGCTTCAGCACCCCTTCATACTTATCCGCAACCTTATCGATGCAGTCTCCGCATAAGTCCTGACCAATCCCGGTGAAGTCGTGCCGCACACCCCACTCAATGTCACGCAGCTCATTGATAATGGAACGTAATTCTCTTCTGCACTCATTTAGACTTCTGCTCATCTGTCTATCCTCCCATATAGCCGCGGGCTTTATCTTCGGCAGCTTTAAAGTCGGCGGCGGCGTTGTTTAAGTACGATTTAATTTTATTAAGGGTAGGGCTTCCGCTTGTCAGCATGTTTGCCATCAGAATATCCCAGATATCAAGTAATCCCACCTGCCAATACAGTCCATTCAAATCACCGTCCAGGGCTTTCAATCGATTGTTCACATTGTTAATCCGCGTTGCGTATGCACGAAGTTTATCGGTGTCAACCTTGAAGTATGGATTTGCGTTTGCATAGCGCCCTCCCGGGCTTATGCTGCGCAGAAAGCTGGCCAGCTTTCCCAGCGCGTTTTTAATCGCCTGCAGGCAGTTTATCACGAAGTCTTTCACAGCCTTTGCAAGCCCGATGATTCCCTCCACAATGTGAATGAGCGCGTCAATAAGGTATGCGAGCACAATCATACTTTCCGCCAATAGTATCAGTACTGGGGATAAAAGGATAAGCCCCACGATAATCGCAGGATTTTCTTTCAGATACTTCTCAAGCATTTTATCAACGCCCAATTCTTGTAAAACCGCAAGTATGTTCTCAGGATTGTGCAGCAGAGTTTCCCAAATGACAGGAAGTAAATTTACAAGGTATAAATATTCCTCTTTACTGATGTGTTCAAAAATCTCTTCGCCCCCATTGAGATGATTTTCTATCAACTTCATTACGATTAAAGCGGCCTCATACCTTTGGTCCGGCGGCAAATCTCCCAAATAACCCACTAATTTTGTTGTAAGCTTGCTTACTTCGCCTTCCTCGCATTCGGGATTGAGTTTTCCATTGGTAATATGGGTAAAAATATCGTGATAACCGCCGATGTCAGCGGCTTCAGGCGTCGATACAAAAAAAGTGTTTTCAGGAGGGGTCATCTGAACCTCTCCTAAACCATGAACATAATCATTTTCTCCATAGACGGCATAGCTTTTTTCCCGTTGAAGCTCGTAGTATGCTTCGCCCCAAAGACGCTTTGCCTCCTCAATTACACTGCTGCTGAAGCCTGGGCCGTCATTTGAGATGCAATTTGTTATCAGGCTTCCGTACTCTGAAAAAAGCGTGACAAACATGGCATTGTTTCCGCCCTGGGAATGCCCTGTTACATATAGCTGTCCCTGATTATTATAGTTCCTTTCAATCGTGTCATCAAAATACGCCAGCGCCCATTTCTGCATATCACTGGGGCCCTGGCCATAGGCGGAATCTGCGTTATATACCCAATTTCCATCCCCCGTTCCACGATAAGCAACATAGGTGTCACCATTTGGGAACTGAAAGGTCGCGGCGTTCATCGTGCCGTATTCTGATTTATGTGACCAACTGGTATCAACAATCGTTACATTTTCAAGACCATTTTGCTGCATAACCGCATACAGCTCTTCCTTATGAGAGAACTTGTAAGGGCTGCCCTTGCCAAGGATTTCGGCCAAAGTTTTCCCCTGTAATGCCGGCTGTCCTGAGATGTCATATAATAACGCTGAAAATCCTGCGCTGACATCATAGGGTACAGAACTCCCCATCGCTTATTCCACCTCTCTCGGCTTTATGGTAACGCCATCATCGTTAATGTTGATCAATGCAAAATACCGATATTTCTTCTGACCAATCACATCATCGATGTTTATCGTTTCCCTCGAGCTGTATTGCTCGCTGTCAAGGGCCACAAAACTCAATTGCGCAATGATTCCTAATTCTCCGAAGCTCTCTGAAAATTCCTGCACAAGGGATTCCTCAAACACATCGGCTGAAACCGCAACAATAGCTGCAATTCCGGATTCTGGGTTTGTACTGTACTCTTCAAAAGAAGAATCCGCGGATAATTCAGGGTCCAGCGTCTGCATCAATACATCATAAACTACGAATGATGCACCGAAAGATTGATCCGCGGCTGTTTGTATCGCAGAAATCATTTCCGGCTTATATTTTATCGCGAGATAGTTATCAGTAAATACATATTCATCGCTGCTTCCGGCAGCTTCAACTAATATTTCATCAGGCAGAGAGCTGCTCTTAACAAGCATTTGCCTTACACCTTGATTTGCATAGCTCGCGCCCCATGGCCCGACGTATTCAAACTTCTCGCCGTATTTCTGCTCCATATATGCCAAAGCGGCATCGTTAATATTCAGCTGGTTTTGCTCTTTCTTCTCCATACAGCCAGACCCTCCCAATAGTAATATGGCAATCATAATTGCCGGAATAATAATTCGTTTCGCCATTTCTACTCCTTGACGCACCTTTGCTGCAAGCCACTTTCCTGCGGTTTGCAGCAAGGGAGCGGTCTGCTGAAAATCTACTTAAACGCATCGGCGAGCTGAGTATTAACCTGCTCGGTCTGCTCATATTGGGCTGCCACGTTATTGCGCAGAAACTTGACATACTGGTTAAGGACATCGTAATATGTCTGAAAATATTTGTTTGCAAAAGATTCATAAGAGAATCTTGTTTCGTCGGAAGCCGCGCCCGTCCAATAGGAGGAGAGGCTGTCAACGGTGGCCTTGCTGTCATTGAGCAGCTGCTGGAGCTGCTGGTTGTCGCTTTCGATCTGGGAAGCGATCGCCAATACTTGTTCGCTATCTATTGTGATTTGTGTTGCCATTTCTATTCCCCCTCTCTTAATTTGCCAGCTGCTTCACGCCGGTAATGTTGTTGTCCCGTGTGGTTTCATAGTTTACCGCTTGCTGCTCCAGCGCCTGGGCAGCCTGCTCCAGATGCTGGGCCATGGCTTTCAGATCGTCACAGAACCCTGTGATTTGTTCAACAAAAGCAAGGTTGTCGGCAGCTTTCCAGGCTTCTCCCATGGTGCTTGCCGTGTTGATCAGACGGTTATGCAAAGTGGTGTAGTCGCTGGATAACTGGGTAAATTTTTGAGATGCCTTATGCAGCTCAGGGGGGTCTACTACGAACTTCATGATTTCTATCTCCTTTTGGTTTATTTATAATGCCAACCCTCTGCTGACAAAGTCAGAGGGGCAAATTTGCCCCTGAAAGGGCCAGGCACTACATTTCAAATAAGAATCAACTTGGACGAATTGCGGATTCCCGCATCATGGACCGTATCACCGCTGTTTAACGGCTCGCCGTTACTTGCGTTTAACAATATGGAGTCAGGGGTTCCTTTATAGCTGCCACCGGATAATGATTCTACAATGCTGACAAGCAGCTGCGTAGCCTCGCCGATTTGCTTCCCGGTGGGCAGATAAACATCATAGTGCTTACCCGCTGCAGGCAAATAAACGTCAACAAGATATTTCTTCACACTTTCATCCTCCCGTCATTGCAGAAATTTTACAAGAGTGGCAGCTGCGTTATTCACAATAAACCCAAAATCAGACTCAAGCTCCGCCCCGGAACCCTGGGGCTTTTTATTGATTGTCAGACGATATTGAGTGCTGATTCCGCTTCCGACCCAGATTCCGTTATTACCGCTTACATGGGCCTTATACCAGCTCTCCACCGTAAAGGGAGTAAGGGAATTCAGACTTTCCGCTACCACGAAATGTATGTTGTATGCTTTGTCGCATTTTTCCATGGCAAGCTGCAATCGATTCAGCAGAGTGTCATCGTCGGCTTCTTTCTTTACATCCTCGGCAGGCTTGTAACGCTCAAGCATTGTCTTTAGCAACGACATGGACTGAATAATCACAAATACAGGATCAAACCGGGGCAGTGCGCCGCCGTCGGCAAGCCGATCCTTGTATTCATTGTTGCGGGTGAGGACCGTGCCGAAAATATCGTGAACCGCTTTTACACAACTATCAATACTGTTAAATATCTGCAAATTCTCAGCATTGGCCTGAATCGCTGTTTTGCCGGTGGGAGCCAGCATCATGGTTTTTGCTCCGTAACGGCCGGCAATCAAGGAACCCAGAGCATCGGTAAAGTCCTGCCATTCCTGATTTACCGAAAGCACCATATTGACGGGACTTTCCGCAAAGTTATAGCAGGCCGTTTCCAGGGTTTCCTTTTCAACCCCAATGGGGATACGACTCAGGTCCTCTTTTTTCACGCAGGGGGCTAAGAATTCCTCCGTCACCTTTTCAGGCAGGATTGGAACCCTTGGGGCATTTCTCCCGGAGTATTTTCCCCCGGCGGTCTTGGCATATTCCCGGATAAACCGGTAGGGAGTCCCTTCCTCTGTAACGCTTGCAACCTGAAATTCCAGCAAACTGTCCTTATCCTGACGGAATAACCCTCTGCCTTTGAATTTCTCCGGCAGCAGCCCTTCCGTCTTGCCCACTACGGTGGAATAGTCGTCTGTATTATTCAACTGCAGACAATACAGCTGTTTAAAGTTTTGAAGCAGACTAAATCTCACATTGTTCACACCGGTGCACGTCAGAACGAAGTGAATGCCGTATTTTGTGCCCTCGCGAGTGAGATAGCTGATCTCTCCCGATTTATCCTCAAAGAGCTCGGTAAACGCCGCATAGTTGTTAATGATGACAACTATGCCGGGCTCCGGCGTTTCTGTCTGCATATTGTACTGAAGCATATCGCCTCCAAATTGGGACAGCAGCTTTTTCCGGGTGTCTAGCTTTCCAAGCATCAGCTTGAACAGATTGTTTACTTTTTCCGTTTCATAGGAAAGGATCACATCGCCCACATGAGGCGCCGGAGAGAAGGCTGTCAGGGTTTCCGCTCCAAAATCCATAATATACAGGTTTACTTCCCGGGGAGTATGTTCTTTTAACAGAGAGTAACACATGGCCTCGATGAACATCTCTTTTCCGTTGCCCGCCGAGCCGTAAACGATGACATTGCCATCTTCCGTAATGGGAACGCGCAGCAAGCCCTGGATCTGGTGGGCCGGATCATCAAATTCACCGACGATGGGATTGAGAATGAATTCTCTCTTTTTCGATTCAGCATACTTTTCTGCAAGCTCATCCACATAGATCAGAGTCGGTATGGGATCAAGCCACATTTTCCAGCGTCTTATCTGTTCTTCCTCGCTGACCCTGCTGATGTGCCCGGTGATGACATCAAGCTGCTTTGGGGGATCTTTTATCATTGCAAATCTGTCAATATTCGCCTCGGCAATCACCCTGCCGTTGGTATTGATTACGGAAACCGCATCATCCCGGTCTTTAATTACCTTCGCTGATGGGTAATAGGGAGCACCGGCCCAGGCAGACTGCCCGATTTCAAAGAGCTCATTATAGCCCACCTGCAGGTAGAACCGTCCCGTATCCACGAGGGCTGCCGCCTCCGAACGCCCGAGCATTTCCATGCTGTCGCCGTTGTCCTGTACCTTCAGGCAGATGCGGAACCGGCTGTTGCTGCGGATTTGATCGTCCACAACTCCGCCGGGTTTTTGCGTAGCGAGGATCAGGTGAACTCCCAAGCTTCGCCCCACACGGGCCGTACTTGTCAGCTCGGTCATAAAATCCGGCTGCTCTTTCTTTAGTTCCGCAAATTCGTCAGAGATAATGAACAAATGGGGCAGGGGCTCTCTTACCTTGCCATCCCGGTATAGCTTTTGATATTTGTAGATATCGATATTGCTGACGCCGTGCTGCTGGGAGGTGTCGCGGAAAATCCGCTCCCGGCGGTGCAATTCGCTTCGCATGGAAGCCAGGGAGCGCTTGATTCCATTGCCATCAAGATTTGTAATGACCCCCGCTGTGTGGGGAATGTTCTCAAAGGATTTCGCCATCCCTCCGCCCTTGTAGTCGATCAGTATAAAGGCCACCTCATAGGGATGGAAATTCACTGCCATGGAGAGAATGTAGGAAATGATAAATTCACTTTTCCCGGAACCGGTCATCCCCGCCACAAGACCGTGGGGGCCGTGGGCCCGCTCATGAAGATCAAGCTTGAATGCTTCACCGTACTTGTCAACGCCAATGGCTGCGGCCAGCGACTTGGTAGGATCATTTGCCGACCAGTTATCCAGAAGGTTCAAATGTTCAATCATACCCACATCGAGCATCTCTAAGAACGTGTATTTTTTAGGAAGTGTAAAGGTGGAACCGCTGATGTCAACAAAGGTATTGGCAAGAACGCCCGTAATGCGCTCCATATTAATCTGATGAGGTATGTCTACATCGAATGGAACCGGCGGGTCGCTGACATCCCCGATCAGAGTCAGGCTGCCGTTTCCGCCTCCCCGCAGCTCAATGACGGCGGTGCTCTCTTTAGGAAGGTCTTTCAGCCGCTGGAACATGGACAAAACGGAAAACTTCAAGTTTTCTTTATGCTCCTGCATTCTGCGCACGCATTCCGTCTTGGATGCCAGCTCTTTATCCAGACATATGACCACGAAATACGGAGCTTCATCCTCCAGCTTGCTCTCACTCAGCTCTTTACGGTATTCGATGATTGAATCAAGGGAGCCGGAAAGCTCTTTTGCTTCCTCCGAGTTTGTAGCAATATATCGAACGGTTCGCTCATTGTTCATCGTATGGGGAAGCCAGCGCACAAATTCAAACTCAGCCCCATCGCTTTCATCATAGATCAGGACCAGCTTTACCTCATCATAACTGTGGAGTGCGATAATTTGCAGGATGAGGCTTTTCGCATATAAATAAAGAGTTTTCTTGTCTCCATAAACTCCGCTGACAAATCGCTGCGCAAGAGATAAGCAGACAGGAACATCTCTCAGCCAGCGTTTTTCTTCGCCGAATTGGTACATTGCCTCGGTCAAATTGTCCTGGTCCACCGTAAATTGGCGCTCTGAGTATTGAATATTGGCTTTCAAAGGCAAATTTCCACAGCCCAGGCGCAAAGAAAGAAAGTCCGTATGCTTTGGCGTGCGCTCCCAGATCAGAGGGGCAGGAGCAAGTGCCCGCGAAGCATAGGTCGCGGTATTCACGTCATTATCCCGGAGAACCTGTTCCTGACGCGCTGTTTCCTGTGCTATGATGCTTTGGATTTGGGAGAGGTATTCCGTATACGTCTCCTGACGCCTTGCCTCTTTCCGCTCCCGCAGCCGGCGCTGATATGTCTTTGTAATCAGCGGCCACATAAGCGTACCGAGGAGCATGCTAAGGCTCATTACAATGGACGGAAAGGCCGCTGTAATATTTCCTCGTTCGATTGCATTTATAACGGCAAAGCCGCCGATGGCCATAGATGCCATACCCATTGTCATGGAAGGCCCGATCAGCATAATCATCGGCACATCATCGTTATTCTGATTTGCCGGAGGCGCGTCAAGCTTCAACTCGAAGGTATCAACATCATGCTTGAAACGCGGCGCGCGATAATAATAATCGTCTGGAACGTCCTCATAATCTTCGTCAGCATCATAATCCGCCGCCAGCAGGTTTCTTGGCGGGGCGTGATATTCCCGAAGGTCGCTGCTTTGAATCCTGACACTGCCATCAGGGTTGTTCAGAAAGATAAGCCGGTTGGTTACCACAATCTGAAGGCCCATTATGTAAATAACATCGCCGATATTCAGCTTTGCCTGCTTTACTGCCTTCCCGTTAACATAGGTATTATTTGTGCTCCCTAAGTCCCTTATGGTGATGTCCTGCTGGGAAATGTTCAGCTCCGCATGGCTGCCGGAAGTAAAGCTGTTGGAATAGAAAATATTATTATCCCCATTGCGTCCGATTGTAAGCTTCACCTGTGGGTTTGCAATTTCATAACCGGCGTAATGTCTGCGGTCATCGCTGATCTGCTCCGTATACAGCACGTATTTCAGTTTTCCATCCGTACTGTGAATCCTATAGAGTTCAAGGGGTTGAAGGGGCACATTCTGCATTGGGTTATTATCTTTATCAACGACCTTAAAGTGGCGGTTTGATTTGAGAATCCATTGGGAAGCTCCGCCCGCTTCCATGGATCGCAGGGCCTCAACGGCAACAACATCCGTCATTTTTCCCGCGCTGTTTCTGCCGCACATCCAGTAGTGTCCTGCACACTTTTCCGGTAAAATGGTGGTCTGATATTCCTGTTGTGAAAGAAGTGTTAATTTCATACGCTGCTCCAGTCTTTCATTTTATTTGCTAAGGTGCGAAAAAATGATCTTTTGGAATCCTTGATATCCATTACAATTATCGTTACATTGTCTCTGCCGCCATTTCCCAATGCCAAATCCAGCAGGACGCTTGCAGCCTCTGTCGCCCGCGGGGAAGCCCACATCACGTTTTCCAGATCCACCGGGGAAACCATATCGGTTAAACCGTCAGAACAAATCAGAACGCGGCAGCTGCCGCAGATTACCGGGTAACTTTCCACAGCAAATATATTGCCTATCCCTATGCATCGCGTCAGTTTATGGGCGTCTTTTCCTTCTATTGCCTGGCCGGATGCGGTCAAACCATTTCTGATCTGCTCGGCGGCTAAGGTGTGGTCGTTTGTAACCTGCCGGAAAAGATCCCTTTGCAGGCAATAAATTCGCGAGTCTCCTATATTGAAGCAGTGTATCCCTTTCTCTGTGACCATGGCTAATGCCAGGGTAGTTCCCATGCGCTTCTCCGTGTAAGCAGCTCCTGAGGGCCGTATTTTTTCATTCACCTGGTTGACATAGGCTTGAATCTCTTCGTTAAGCTGTTCCGGCCCGGTGGATTGAATTCGCCCGCTGACACCCAGGAGGGTTTCCACTGCCATTCGCGAGGCGATCTCTCCATCCTCTTCGCCGCCCATTCCGTCACAGAGGGCAAAAATTGCAGGAGAATTTGTACTGCCGTCTATGGAAAATGTCCGTTCTTCCATATCCGGCGGCAGCACAATTCCATTGACATAAAGATTGTCTTCGTTATTCTCTCGAACCCTCCCCAGGTGTGAACGGGCTGAATACATAACAATCATTCCGCTCACCTCTAAAAGATTGACACTGTATTTCCGTCGTCCTTCCTTGGCGGAGTCTCCGGCTTGGGAGTCAGAGTTCCCAGCATCTGTATATAATCAATATGCAATGCTTCTCGCCCGAAGCGCAGCGTATCGCCGGACTGCAACGGTTCTCTTCCAAGGACATTTCCGCCATTTAGGGAGGTTTTGTTTGTGGAGCTTAGGTTTAGAATCGCAAGTCCGCCGTCCTGAACCGTTATTTTGCATTGCTCTCGTGACACACTCTTATTGTCAAGCCGCACAGGACAATACTCCGCCCTGCCGATCAGCACTTCTCCATTAACCGGGAGAGTCCAGGTCTTACTTGGGCTATTCAGACTGCTCAGTTTAATCGTAAATTGCGCGTCTGCGAAATTAGTATCAGAAGCAAATTCAGTTCTCTCAACATAATTATTATCCTGACGCCCCGAATTGCCCTGATATCCCAAAGAATTCTCCGATCTCAGCCCAGACTTCGGGGGAGGACTCTCCTCTTGCTTCTTTTTTCTGCGTTTCGCGGCTGCAGCAACGATTGTCAAAATGGCAATCAGCCCAATTGCTCCTCCAATGTAGATTGCGTATGGAGGCTTGGCATCGGACTTTTTCGACTCTGTCACCGATGAGGTTGATGTTTCAGCGGTTTCTGCCCCTGGCGCGTTAAATACCGGGAACTTGATATCGATGCTGTTATGATATACGCCGTCGCTAAGATCCACCTGCCGGGTGGTTCCGTCAAGCAGATCAAGAGGAGCCTTCGCCTCAATGTAACAATAACCATTTACCGCCAGTTTCTGGCTAAGGGCCGCGAGATCCGTCTTCGGACTAAGTGAAAAATACCTTCCTCTGCTCATGCGAACCAATGCGGCCAGTTCCTTATTCTCTGTGGTTTCTTCACTGCTTACAGCGACAACATCCACAGGATAGCGCTGGTTTTGAAGCTTGAGATAGAGTTCCTCTTTCGTTATTCCGCTCACCGTATCGTCAGCTCCATCTGTAATTACGATGGTACGATAAAATGTGGTTTTTTTGTTAGCTGGGATTAATTGGGCGGGAATTGTGTTATAGATCGCATCGTAGATTTTGCTTTGATCAGCGGAAAATTGAATCTTTCCCGCTGCGACTGCAAGCTCGTAGCGGTCAGGGGAAAGCTCCTGAAGTACATTAAGCTCGTCGCCAAAGGCAACCAGTTTAAATTCTTCGTTAGCAGCCTTTCGATCTACCAATTGATTCAGGGTCGCCATTACGCCATCACGAATATCGCTTGGAATTGAGGTTGAAACGTCTACTAAAATCGTTGTCTTCGTCAATGCGTTCTCGTCGGACAGCGATCCGGTTGAGGTTATATCTGCCCTTTGATTGGAAATCATACATTTTAATTTATCAGAATTTAATTGGATGTCCGTAAAGACCGTCATCGTTTGATCAGATATGTATACCTGCAAAACATTGGACTCGGCGTCCGCCTGGACGATACTTGGGAGGAATGTGAACAGAGCCGAGATAATTACGATCAATTTATAAATATGTTTTTTCATCCACCTACATCCTTATTTTTATTTGCTAAATTTGCTAAAGTTTTCCTTTCGACTACATTGTAACAAAAGCATATATTTATTTCAATTCCTTTCTTCTATTTAAAGACAGACAGCAGCAGAGGTCATTACATGCCTTTGCTGCTGTCTTTATCTGTCCTTTAAAATTCCGTATGCATCGGGGACCTGCCTAATTTACAAATCCTACGATTCCCTCCAACTGATCCAGTTCCTCTTTCGAATCTATTGACATTTCTCCTGAATCCTCACCATTTGCAGGGTTCTCTTCTCCAGTAATATAATAGACTCCCTCTTCCTCGTCATCTTCCTCTCTGAGAATATTCCACTTTCCGCCTGTGAATGATACATTCCAGCTTTGTATTCTTCCGTCCGTTCTTTCAAAGCCCCACACTACAGGTCCGTCCCATAATCCGTTGGAAACGCCTCCAGTTATCACGCGATAAACTACACTTTCATCCAGATTCAAATGCCATTCACGCACTTCCATGCCGCCGTTGGGGGAATCATCCTTCCATTGCCCGATAGCGATATAATTATTTTTATCATAGTAGCCCAGCCAGACTCCGTCGCCCTCTCTTTTGCCTTCCTGAAAACCACCATAATATATCATGTACTCTCCGAATTTCTTTGAAAAGATCCTGTATATTCCGATTTTTTTCGACTCTTCACCCAGCGTCAATGGCTTGTCAATAAATTGAATTAAATTCAGGATCTCATTATAGTCCTTTTCCTGCATTAATTCAAAAATTTTATTGTATTGCTTGTCATTGCAGTATTCTGCGATTTTTTGAAGTACCGCTTCACTTGTGGACAATGTGTTCCAGAAATCAGACAATGACTCATCTTTTGTCTTGTTAACGCCCTTCTCCAACGTCTCGATAGCCTTAACAAGATTGCCTATGCCAATATAAGCCTGCGCCAAACCTTGATATGCTTCGATGCATTTGTCTTCAACCTTGATGATTTTCTCAAAAACTACAATTGCTTCTTCATACTTAGCCTCCGCAAGATATTTTGATCCGAGGGAAAGCTGTTCCTCCAAATTAAAACTAACATCGGCACTCTGCCCACAAGCAGTCAATAGCACAATGCTAATCAATATAATTGACAAAATTTTTAATTTCATCTGACTCCTCCGCCGGCCGCAATTCGGCTTGTTTTAGAATGGGCGCAGAAAGGTTAATCATCAAAAAAACCCACAAATCAACTCATAATAGTCATACTCACAAAACATAGGATAGCATTTTTTGCTCATTTCTGTCAACAAATGTCTAATAATCAATCGCTTCAAGATAGGACGGGAAAAATAAAGCTGGAGTTTCCCCATAGTTGTTTGCCATCCTTCTGTATCTTTTCGCACTTGCGAAGGGTTACGCAAGAGAAACCTCCGCCTCTTCCAATTCATATTTTGTGCACTCGTTCATTCGGCCCTCCTTCTGCGATCTCGTTTAGGCGCATTGTAACCAACCGCATAGGTTCTCCAACTGCGTTGATTATTTTCCTCCATCTGTCAACCTGCTGGAGACTAATTGCGGTTTTTCGCAGATCACAGCTTTTCCGACCACTCCGGTTCTTTGAAGCCAACCAAAACAAAACTGTCGAACACCAGCAACGGGCGTTTTACAAGCATGCCGTCTGTCGCGAGCAGCTTCAGGCATTCGTCCTCGCTCATCGTCGGCAGCTTTTCCTTCAGGTTCAGCGATTTGTAGAGCAGCCCGCTCGTATTGAAAAACCGCTTAACAGGCAGGCCGCTGGCAGAAAGCCATTTCTTTAACTCGTCATAGCTCGGATTATTTTCCTTGATGAGACGAATCTCATATTTGATTTCTTTGCTGTCAAGCCACTTTTGCGCCTTTTGACAGGTGGTGCATTTGGGATAGCAGATAAATGTGTGTTTATTCATTTTGCATACTCCTTTATTACTTCAAGAAACGCATCTCCGTACCGCTTCAGCTTTGCATTCCCCACACCGGAAATCTCAAGAAGCTCTTCCGGCGTTCGGGGGAGCCGCTGGCACATTTCCCGGAGGGTGGCGTCGGTAAAGATAACGTAAGCAGGGACATGGGCATTGGCTGCATACTGCGCCCTTAGATTTCTTAACAAGGAGAAAAGCTCCTTGTCCAAGCCCTCGGAGCCCGGAGGTAAAGTGACTTTCCGCCTGTCCGGTGCGGTTTCCCGCGGAAATTTCATTTCTATTTTGTGCTTGTCATATAAAATTTCTCTTGACCGTTCCGTCAGCCCCAGCACCGGATATTCATCGTCCGATGCGCTTAAATATTCATTTTGAACCAGATAATCCAGAATCCTTCGCGCCTTATGGATTGTCGTGTCAGACAGGATGCCAAAGGTTGAAAGGCTGTCCAAACCAAGGCTGACAATCCGCTCGTTCTTTTTCCCAAACAGAATATCCAGAATCATCATCTTTCCGAAGCTTTTATTTCTCTGTGCGATGCGAAATACGCAGGACAGTATTTTCTGCGCTTCCAGAGTCACGTCAACCGTTTCAAAGGCGGTCATGCAGTTGGAACAGTTTCCGCAGTAATTCGCGGCGCTCTCCCCAAAATACTTTAAAATATATTCCCGCAGACAGTCATCCGCATTACAGTAATAGGTCATGAATTTAAGGCGTTCCAGATCCTTCTGTTTCACTGCAAGGCGCATCTCTTCCGTAAAATCAGCGTTCATATTTTCACTGTTTTCAATCAAAAAACGGTTGGTGCGCACATCCTGTCCACTATAAAGCAAAATACAGTCCGCCGGCTCTCCGTCGCGCCCTGCACGTCCTGCTTCCTGGTAGTAGCTCTCAATATTTTGAGGCATGTTGTAATGGACGACAAAGGAGACGTTGGATTTATCGATTCCCATGCCGAATGCGTTGGTGGCAACCATGAGCGGCTTCCTGTCATAGAGAAAATCCTCTTGATTTTTCTGCCGTTCCTTCGTGTCCAAACCCGCATGGTAATACGTTGCGGGATACCCGCTTTCGACCAGTTTATGAAACACGGTTTCAACGGCTTTTCTTGTGGAGCAGTAAATGATTCCGCTTTTATTTTCATGCTTTTTTATTATTTTAAGGAGCGCCGAAAACTTATTGCCCGGTTTTTCCACGCCAAAGAACAGATTTTTCCGGTCAAACCCTGTGGCGATTGCAAAAGGATCTTGTAACCGCAAAATACCGATGATATCTTCCCGCACTTCGAGGGTTGCCGTAGCGGTAAACGCGCTGATTACGGGACGGTTGGGCAGCTGCTCGACAAATTCAACAATTTTCAAATAGCTTGGGCGAAAATCCTGTCCCCACTGTGAAATACAGTGGGCTTCATCCACACTTATCATCGATATTTTTATCTGCTTCGTTAAAGATAGAAAATCCTCCGTCATGAGCCGCTCCGGCGCAGCATAAATGATTTGATATTCGCCGTTTGCAGCGCGATTCAACACCTCGCTGTATTGTCCGGCAGATAACGAACTGTTTAAATAAGCCGCTTTGATACCGGATTGGACCAGGGCGTCAACCTGGTCCTTCATCAAAGAAATCAGCGGCGAAATAACCAGTGCAACGCCCTGCATCATAAGCGCCGGAATCTGATAGCAGATCGACTTCCCCGCACCGGTTGGCATGATGCTGATCACATCTTTACCATTAAGAATATTATTTATTATTGCTTCCTGCCCCTGACGAAACTCCGAATATCCAAAATATTGTTTTAGTATCTCAAATTTATCCATCCCACGCTCCATGTTATTTATTGCCTACAGTCAATTATAAACGTTTTGACGGGAATGGCAAGTTTGCGAAATCATTCTGGCTTTCCATTGCTTTTTTATTTTATGGAATGTTTCATAGTAATATATGAAACATTCCTGCTTTTTTTATAAAACATTTCTAAATCCAATTGACAGTCACTAAAATATATGCTATCGTCACATCAGTAATTTCAACATAAAACGACATAATTTTCATCATTTGTCCCAGCCAATTGTCTTACCCTTAAATCATTCCCTTTGATTTTTTCAGGCGTCCGGTAAGTGTGCCGCGTCTGTTAAATAAACAAAACAAATGGAGGAGAAAAATGAAAAGATTACTTGCAATTATTTTAACGGCAACCTTGATCTTCAGCCTGGCCGCCTGCGGCTCCGGCGGAGACGGCGGCTCCAAAGACAGCGGTGATACGATCAAAATCGGCTGGTACGGCCCCCTGTCCGGTTCCGCTGCATCTGTCGGTATCTCCGGTGAAA
>CAMJRV010000003.1 GCA_946408315.1 uncultured Bacillota bacterium
AATATATGAAAACGTTCGTGGTCACCCTGCATGAGCTCCTGTCCTGCCTGTCCAAAGCGCAGGATCTGGTTTCTCCCGTGCTCTCAAACCATCATGAAAGGGTTGCCTATCTGTCTATTCGCCTGGCGGAACAACTGAAGCTCCCGATCGAGCTGCAGAAGGATATCTTTCTGGCGGCTCTCGTCCACGACATCGGCGCGCTTTCGCTGGATGAAAGATTGGAAACGATCGAATCCGAGCCTCAGTTCATACACACCCATGCAAGGAGGGGCGCAAAGCTCTTTGAAGGGTTTTCCCCACTCCAGCGGTCGACTCAGATCATCAAGTACCACCATATGCCCTGGAACGGCGGAAACAATCAGAGCCATAAAGGAGAGCCCGTTCCCTACGCCAGTCATGTCGTCCATCTTGCAGACCGGGTCTGCGGATTGATCGATTCGTCACAGAATATCTTGATACAGATTCCGCAGATTCTGACGGAAATCAAACAAAATATAGACACGGTCTATGAGCCGGACCTGGTGGAAGCCCTGTTTCAGATGAGCAAAAAAGAATATGTCTGGCTCGACTTGATCTCCTCCTCCCCCATTTACAATATCCCGGAGATCGGCTTCTATGACAGCCTCGCTCTGGAAATCGACGATATCACCGATCTTACATACGTATTTTCACGGATTATCGACTTCAGAAGCCGGTTTACCGCGCGTCATTCCGCAGGGGTCGCCGGGACGGCGGAGAGCCTTGCAAAACTCATCGGTTTTTCACCCCTGGAATGCAAGATGATGAAGATTGCCGGTTATCTGCACGATCTGGGAAAGCTTGCAGTAAAAAACTCCGTTCTGGAAAAGCCCTCCAGGCTGGACGAGGAGGAATTCAACGAGATACGCTGCCATACATACTATACCTATCAACTCCTCGATTCGATCGATCAGTTCAGCACCATAAAGCTGTGGGCTTCCTATCATCATGAGAAGCTGAACGGGAAAGGCTACCCGTTTCAGATTGAAGGAGACAATCTGACGATGGGATCGCGGATCATGGCCGTGGCAGACGTATTCACCGCGATTACGGAAAACCGGCCCTACCGGGACGGAATGGAGAGCGCCAGCGCCATAGAAGTGATGAGAAACATGGTGAAAAACGGTTCTCTCGACGGAAAGGTCGTAGACCTCCTGATCAAAAACTTCGATGAAATCAATTTACTGAGAGATCAGGCCCAGGAAGAAGCTTCCGCGAGATACGCCAGCTTCTTAGATACAGAATAAAAAGAAAAGCAGAATAGCAAGCAAGAAAAATAAAAAAGCAAAGACCAAAGAATAAAAGACCAAAGAATAAAGAACAAAAATAAAGAGCAAAGAATAAAGACAAAATCAGAATAGCAAGCAATCAGAATATAAGGCAAAAAGAATATCAAACAAAAAGATAAAAACAAAAAAACTACGCCCCGTTAGGTGTATCTTCGCAGAAACCTGAAACCAATCACCATTTTTATGCGTTAGCATATAAAAATGGGAGTTTCCAAGGAGATACACCTAACGGGGCGCTCATTATTATTATGATTATTTTTGATTTTATCGTTTTCTCCGATGTCCGCCTGCCTTTACATGCATTCGGGTCATCGACTTCTGAATGGCGATTTTCGCTCTGGCGATCTCCGAATCGTCGTCGCTCGGATGTCTCAGCCAGTCTTCCGCCTTTTCCTTTTCTTGCTGGGCTCTTGACAGATCAATGTCTTCCGGCCATTCCGCCGCGTCGGTGAAAATGACGATATTGTCCTTCACATCGACAAAGCCTCCGGCCAGCGCAGCAATTTTAAAATCCTTGGAACCTGCTTCCTGAAACCACAATTCTCCTGCCGCCAGCAGCTTGACTGCCCAGGTGTGTCCGGCCATATAGCCCTCGTCTCCGGTCAGCGTTCTGACGATGACAAGCTCTACTTCTCCTTTATAAAAGAGTTTGGAGGGAGTGATCACCTCCAGCAGCATACTTTTAGGCATTTTTCTGGAACCTTTCTACAACTTCGTCAATTCCGCCGGCAAACAGGAACAGTCCTTCCGGAATTTCGTCATGCTTTCCTTCCAGGATTTCCTTGAAGCCTCTGACCGTTTCTTTCAGCGGAAGGTATTTGCCCGGCGTTCCGGTGAACGCTTCCGCCACGCTGAACGGCTGAGACAGGAACCTCTGGATCTTTCTCGCCCTCGATACGACCAGCTTGTCGGAGTCGGACAATTCGTCCATGCCGAGGATTGCGATGATATCCTGCAGGTCCTTATACCGCTGAAGTACTTCCTGGACGCCTCTGGCCGTGTTGTAGTGCTCTTCGCCGATAATCAGCGGGTCCATGATTCTTGACGTGGACTCCAGCGGGTCTACCGCCGGATAGATTCCAAGCTCGGTAATGGCTCTGGAAAGTACCGTAGTAGCGTCCAGATGGGCGAAGGTCGTCGCAGGCGCCGGGTCCGTCAGGTCGTCGGCAGGCACGTAAATTGCCTGTACCGAAGTGATGGAGCCCTTCTTCGTAGAAGTAATCCGTTCCTGCAAAGCGCCCATTTCCGTCGCCAGCGTCGGCTGATATCCTACCGCGCTGGGTACGCGTCCCAGCAGCGCGGATACTTCGGAACCGGCCTGGGTAAACCGGAAGATGTTGTCTATAAACAGAAGTACGTCCTGTCCTTCTTCGTCTCTGAAATACTCTGCCATGGTAAGGCCTGTCAGCGCTACGCGCATTCTGGCTCCGGGCGGCTCATTCATCTGCCCGAAAACCATGGCCGTCTTTTCAATTACGCCGGATTCGATCATTTCATAATAGAGATCGTTTCCTTCTCTCGTTCTCTCTCCGACTCCGGCAAATACGGAGATTCCTCCGTGTTCCTTGGCGATATTGCTGATCAGCTCCTGAATCAGTACGGTTTTGCCTACTCCGGCTCCTCCGAAAAGGCCGACCTTTCCGCCTCTCGTATAAGGCGCGATCAGATCGATAACCTTGATTCCCGTTTCAAAGATCTGCGCGCTGGTATCCTGTTCTTCAAACGGAGGCGCAGCTCTGTGAATCGACATCCGCTTCTCCGTATCTACAGGTCCTTTCTCATCGATCGTTTCACCGATTACGTTGAACAATCTCCCCAGGACTTCCTTTCCAACCGGCACGCTGATCGGCTCTCCGCTGTCCTCAGCTTGCATGCCTCTGGTCAGTCCGTCCGTTGAGGATAGGGCGACGCATCTTACTACGTCATCGCCGATATGCTGGGCTACTTCCGCTACGATATTCCTGTCTTCAAACGGAATCGTGATCGCGTTGAGCAGTTCCGGCATCTCCTCAGGAGCAAACTTTATATCGATTACAGGTCCAATGATCTGGTGTATGGTACCTTTATGGTTCGTTTGGCTCATTTCTTTCCCCCCTCGCGTGAGATTTATTTCAGCGCTTCGGCGCCGCCCACAATTTCTGAGATTTCATTGGTAATGGCCGCTTGTCTCGTTCGGTTATAGAAGAGGGTCAGCTCGCTCATCACTTCTCTTGCGTTATCCGTCGCGTTTTCCATCGCCATACGCCTTGCCGCGTGTTCGCAGGTGGCCGACTCGACGATGGCGCCGTAAACCATGATTTCCACATATTTCGGTACGAGGTAATTGAAAACCTCCTCCACCGAAGGCTCATAGTCGACCTGCTTTTCCAGCATCGGGAAGTCCGGATCCCTGTGAATTTCAAAGGGAAGCAGGGTTACGCTTCTGACCTTCTGTTCCATAGAGCTGACAAACGAGGTGTAGATCAAAACCACTTCGTCGATCTTCCCTGCATCGTACAGCTCGATGATCGGCTTGCTGATATCCCGGGTCTCCACGAAGGAAATGCTCTCCGGCGGCAGCATGTACTCTTCAAAGATCTCGAAGCCCCGCTTCTCAAAATACTCTTTCCCCCTGCCGCCGATGGCGACGATGACCGGTTTTTCCCAGTCTTTTTCGATCTCCCTGGCCGCTTCCTTGATGACGTTGGAGTTAAAGCCGCCGCAGAGTCCTCTCGAGCTGGTTATGATAATATAGCAGGTCGTTTTGATTTCCCGGTTTCCCTGAAGATAACGCGTCGGAACCTCGCTGGTATTATTGAAAATTTCCTCTATGGATTCCGTGACATAATGGAAATATTCTCTCGTCTTTTCAAAGGTGTTTTTGGCTTTTCTCAGTTTGGCCGCAGAAACCAGCTTCATCGCATTGGTGATGTGCTCCATGCTGTTGACGCTTCGTATTCTGCGCTTGATATCCCTCATATTGCTTCCCGCCATGCCGTCACCTCCTTTGCTTGTTAATTTTGTGCAATGCTGCGCAAGCTAATTCTTCATAGGCCGCCGTCTTAGCTTCTCATCTTTTTGAATTCATCAATGGCGGCTTTCAGTTTTTCTTCCGTATCCCCTTCCAGCTTTCCGGTGGATTTGATTTCCTTGCCGATTTCCGGGTGATGCGTATCGACGAAGTCATAGAACTCCCTTTCGAAGACTTTGATCTCTTCTACCGGGATGTCCGCCAGATAATGGTTGGTCGCAGCAAAGATGATCATGACCTGGTGTTCGACCTTAACCGGGGAATACTGAGGCTGTTTTAAGATCTCCATCAATATGATGCCGTGATCCAGTCTGGCTCTCGTATCCTTATCCAGATCGGAACCGAACTGGGAGAAGCTGGCGAGCTCTCTGTACTGAGCCAGCTCCAGCTTAACCTTGCTGGAAACCTTTTTCATGGCCTTGATCTGCGCATTACCGCCGACACGGGATACCGAAATACCGGCGTTGACGGCCGGTCTCTGTCCGGTGAAGAACAGCTCCGATTCCAGGAAGATCTGGCCGTCCGTAATGGAAATTACATTGGTCGGAATATAGGCCGACACGTCGCCTGCCTGAGTCTCGATGAGAGGCAGCGCGGTGATGGAGCCTCCGCCCATCTCGTCGGAAAGCTTAGCCGCCCGCTCCAGCAATCTGCTGTGCAGGTAGAAGACGTCTCCCGGGTAAGCTTCTCTTCCCGGCGGTCTGCGAAGCAGCAGGGACATAGCCCGGTAAGCTACCGCATGTTTTGACAGGTCATCGTAGATAATCAGCACATCCTTGCCCTGATACATGAATTCCTCCGCCATAGCGCAGCCCGCGTAAGGCGCGAGGTACTGCAGCGGAGCAACTTCACTGGCTGTGGCTGAAACTACGATCGTATATTTCATAGAACCTTTATTTTCTAAAGTCTGAACCAACTGGGCGACGGTGGATTTCTTCTGCCCGATGGCAACGTAGATGCAGATAACATCCTCTTCCGCCTGATTGATGATCGTATCGATGGCAATGGCGGTCTTTCCCGTCTGTCTGTCGCCGATGATCAGCTCTCTCTGGCCTTTTCCGATAGGAATCATGGAGTCGATAGCCTTGATACCCGTCTGGAGCGGCTGGTTGACCGATTTTCTCTGCAGAACGCCAGGCGCCCTGTTTTCAACAGGTCTCATCTTCGTCGTATTGATCGGTCCCTTGCCGTCGATGGGCTGCCCTAAGGCGTTGACGACACGGCCGATGAGCTCCGGTCCCACAGGAACCTCCACGACTTTGCCGGTAGGCTTTACGACGTCCCCTTCCTTGATCTCTTTATCAGGGCCCATGATTACCGTACCGACGTTATCTTCTTCCAGATTTAATGCCATTCCGTAAATTTCGTTCGGAAACTCCAAAAGCTCTCCGGCCATACACTGGTCAAGGCCGTAAATTCTCGCGATGCCGTCGCCAACCTGTATTACCGTCCCGAAATTGGAGATCTCCAGTTCATTTTTATATTGCTTTATCTGTTCTCTGATGACTGCACTTATTTCTTCTGGTCTTAAATTCATAGGTGCAATTTCCTCCTTCCTGTTAGCTCGCCTACTCTATAAGCAAGCTGCAGATTTCTGCTGCCTATCCCAGGCTTTCTCTCAGGTCATTGAGACGCTTTCTGATGGTGGCATCAATTACCTTGCCCTCTATAAATATTCTTACTCCGCCTATGATCGACGAACTCGTTTTATTCTCCAGCTTGACGTTCTTTCGGATCAGTTTCCCCGTCTTTTCCTCAAAGGTTTCCAATTGCTCCTTGGATAGGGGATTTACCGAATAAATCGTCCCGATGGAGAAGCCGTGGCTTTCGTCCATAAGCTTTTTATATTGCCTTACAATGCTTTCAAATGCACCGGCTCTTCGTTTGTCAACTAAAATGTAGATCAGATTCAGCAGTTCAGCGGAAATCCTCCCTGAAAAGATCGTTTCGATCACCTGCTTTTTTTCCGCAGCGGAAATTATGGGAGTTTTTATGAACTCGCCCAAATCCGGATTCGCTTGAAAAATCTCCAGCATTTCCAGGGCTTCCTCCAAAATGATTTCCGATTTGTTCACGTCGGCGGCCGCTTGAAAAAGGGCCTTTCCGTATGTCATTTCAACTGTTAATTCTGCCATTCCGAATTACCTGCCTGATCAATGACTCGCTGTATGATCTCATCCTGGCCCGAAACGTCAAGCTGTCTCTCGATGATCTTTTCCGCAGCATACACGGCCAGGCCGGCAATCTGCTCCTTCATTTCGCTGACAGCCTTGATCCTCTCTCTTTCAATTTCTCTCTGGGCCTGCAAAATCATTTCGCTTGCTTTTTTATTCGCTTCATCCACAATTTCCTTGGCCTGGGCATCTGCCTTGATTTTGGCTTTCTTGATAATTTCTCTGCCTTCTTCTTCCATTCCTGCAAGCTTCTTTTTGTATTCGCCCAGTCTGTCGTCGGCCATTTGGTTGGTGCGCTCCGCCTGGTCAAAGGCATCCTTTACGGCATTCTGCCGGTCAAGCATGAAATGATGCACTTTCTCGAAGAAGAAATGCTTGAGAATTACATATAAAATCAGAATGTTTACCGCAACCATCAAAAGAGTCCAGTCAAGATGGATCAGATCTGCGTATTTTTCCAAGTCATTTCCCTCCTTCCTTGCTTATACTTTAATAATATCATTGCCCAAATTCCGGCTACAGCATATTAATGAAAGGATTTGCAAACAGGAGCACGATGGATACGATGAACGCGAAGATTCCTGTCGTTTCAGCTACTGCCTGACCGACGAGCATTACCTTCAGAATATCTCCCTGCGCTTCCGGTTGTCTTGCCACGCCCTCTACCGCCTTACCGGCAGCAAAGCCCTGGCCGATACCGATACCCAGGATACCGATCATGACGATCGCTGCTCCAAGAGCTGACATACCCAATACAAAAGCTTCCGGTGTTACTAATGACATAATAATTTCCTCCTTAATACGATTGTTTGCTTTTCGCTTTTATTTTATATTAATGGTGATCTTGCGCTGACATTCCATTTGCAATGAATACCATTGTTAACATAGTGAAGATAAATGCCTGGAGCCCCGCTTCAAATATATCGAAAAAGAAATTGGCGGGAAGCGGGATGCCGATGAGCAGGAATGGAATTGTGATTTCCATGTTTTCCGTAATCCCTTCCAGTCCGTTGAACAGCAGCATCATGATGATGACGCCCCCTGTGATGTTGCCGAAAAGTCGGAAGGAAAGCGACAGCGGAAAGGCCAGTTCTCCGACAAGGTTGATCGGAAGCATGAACGGATAGGGGTCCGAAAGATGCTTGATATATCCTTTCAGCGTCTTGGTGCGGATCGCGTTGTAGTGGATCAGCACAAAGGTGATCCCCGCCAGGGCGAAGGTCGCGTTCAAATCTGCAGTAACCGGCCTTTGCTCAAATAATCCCAGGGAGTTTCCGAAGACCAGAAACAGGAACAGCGTTCCGATGTACGGTGCAAAATTCGTATTCTGCTTTCCCATGGTGTTCCCGACCAGATTATAAATGAATTCGACGATCAGCTCGGCAAACGCCTGGGAGCCCTTGGGAATCCGCTTCATATTTCTCGTGGAAATCAATGCGAAGGCGATCAGAATGAGGCTGACGATCCAGGCATAGCAGACCGTTTCCGTAACGTTTACGCCGCCGATACTGAATATAATTCGTGGCCCTAAATTCATAGTAATTTCTTCCTCCTCTTATATCAGTCTATCTCATCATTTTCTTTGTAATCATACCAATGCTTTTTCGGCTGAAGTTCCTCCGGCTCTTCCCGCACCGTCCTCCCCTTGGAGAATTTCGCTTTGAACCCGTGGAGATAAAAAAGGGCAAGCTTCAGCGTCAGAAACCCGAGAGCGGTGCCTAGCGCACTGACGAGGCCGATCCGGATTGACATATAAAAAACGATACCGTAAATGACCAGCCGCACGAAAAATCCGACGACGGCAATACTGCTTTTTCTGAGCTCCAGCGTCCACCGGAACGTAAGCTCCATCAGGTTAAAGTTGACAATAGCGACGGCCGTGCCCAGTGCAAGACCATAGAAAAACTGAACATCCACACCCAGAAAAGGCAAAGATGCCAGTTCAAAAAAAGCTGCTATCAAAATCCCTGCTTTGTATATCTCATTTTTGAAGGACGTCAGACCATCCATTTCGTTCATTCCTTAGGCATTACATGGTATTCCTTTATTATAGACCTAAATTTTTAAAAGTAAAGTATCGTTAAAAAATAAACATTCTGAAAATTGTGCATACGTCAAAAAAACCGCGCCAATCCATTGATTTCAACCGGTTTGGCGGGTTTTTCCACATTTTAGGCCATGCTAAATTCCGAGAAATAATTCTAAAATCTAACCTTTTTGCTATATTTAAGACACAGGGCTGCCATAGTGCAATTTTGCAGCTGCGAGAGTCCCTTTCTACATATCGTGCACCAGGTTGTTCAGCCATTTTTTAGAGCAGAACCGCATCCTGCAAATGATGATTTTTACCACTTCCTCCGTCTGGGCCATCAGCACCACGAAATAGATCGGCAGCGACAGGTAGAGAGCGCCGAAAAACACCAGAGGCACCCCAATCAGCCAGACAGAGCCTACCTCGACGCACATTGCGAATCTGGTATCCCCTCCGCACCGGAAGGTTCCTACGATATTCAGGCCGCTGTATACCTTGAGAGGCATGAAGGCGCCGTAAATGCACAGGATAAAGAGTGCGTAGCGCTGCCCTTCCGCCGTGAAATTGAACAGCAGGATGATAAACCTCGACGTCAGGATCAGAAGGCCGCCCGAAACGATGCCGACGAAAAACCCGATCCTCAGGAGCCGTTTCGCCAGGGCAAAGGCATAGTCCATCTGCCCCATGCCGATCCGCTGGCCGACAAGGATGAGCAGAGCGTCTCCCAGGCTGAATATGGCCAGAATAAAGAGCGTATTCAAGGTATTGCTCGCCTGGACGGCGGCAAATTCCGTAATCCCCATTCTGCCGTAAGCGGCATTGTAGGTAGCCATACCGAGGCTCCACATCGTCTCATTGATCACGACGGGAACCGCCGTGATCAGGATTCTCGTCACCATCGGTCTGGCCCAGCCGAAGAATTCTCCGAATTTCCCGGAGAGCAGGTTTTTCCGTACAAAGATCACGTAGAGATAAAGGCAAAGCTCGGTAAGTCGTGCGATGGCGGTGGCCGTTGCCGCTCCTTTTACTCCCATGGCCGGAGCGCCGAAGTACCCGAAGATCAGGATAAAATTCAGCACGGTGTTGATGGAAAAGATCACAGCGCTGATCTTCAGCGGAATGCTGGTCTGCTGGGTCGCCCGCAAGGACGCCGACAGGGGATAGGTGATCCCCAGCGTTAAAAAGCATATGGCTGCGATTCTGACGAAATCTTTGCCCAGGTCGATGACCTCCGGGATATCGGTAAACAGCCGCAGGACCTTTTCCGGAATCAGGACGGCGGGAAGGAAGAACAGCATGCTGATACTGAAACAGACCAGAACCGCAAAGCCGACTACCTTCCTGATGCTTACCAGATCCTTCTTTCCCCAGAACTGGGCCATAAAGGCCGAAGAGCCGCTGGCAAATCCGAACATGACGCCCAGATGCACAAAGAACAGCTGGGTAGAAAGCCCTACGGCAGCCAAATCCACCTCTCCGAGACTGCCGACCATCAGGTTGTCAAGCAGGTTCAGCGAAGAAGTAATCAGGCTTTGCAGGGCGATGGGCAGGGCCACTCTTGCGAGGGTCCTGTACAGTGATTTATTTTCTATTATAATTGGCTTGGTTTCCATAACGCAACAGGATTTCGGTAATTCGTTCACAAGCATGGCCGTCGCCGTAGGGATTGACTGCCCGGGCCATCCTGCCGTAAGCCGCTTCGTCGGTCAGAAGCTCTTTTGTCATTTGATAGATCGTATCCCGTTCCACTCCCGCCAGCTTGACGGTCCCCGCTTCCACGGCCTCCGGCCGCTCGGTCTCTTTTCTCACCACCAGTACAGGCTTTCCAAGGGAAGGAGCTTCCTCCTGAATTCCGCCGGAATCGGTTATGATGAGATAGGACCTGGCCATCAGGTTGGAAAAGGGCTGGTATTGCAGCGGCTCGATCAAGTGAATCCGCCCGGTGTTTCCCAGCACCCGTCCGGCCGTCTCTCTGACTTTCGGGTTCATGTGAACAGGATATATGATTTCCGTATCTTCAAATTCCTCGGCAATGTCTCTGATCGCCAGGAAAATCTGTTCCATGTTTTCGCCCAGATTTTCTCTGCGGTGACAGGTTACCGTAATCACTCTCCTCTTTTCAAAATCAATTTTCTTTAATGTTTCGTCCTCAAACTCGTAGGGTTTGTCGGCCACCTGAAGCAGCGCGTCGATCACCGTATTTCCGGTGATAAAGACCGCCTCGTCGGGAATCGCTTCCCGCAGCAGATTCTGACGGTTTCGCTCTGTCGGGGCGAAGTGCAGATCCGCAATACGGCCTGTCAAAATCCGGTTCATTTCCTCCGGATAAGGGGAATATTTGTCGTATGTTCTAAGACCGGCCTCCACGTGTCCGACCCGGATCTGCTGATAAAAAGCCGCCAGAGAAGCGGCAAAGGTCGTCGTCGTGTCGCCGTGAACCAGCACTATGTCCGGCTTCTCCTTTTTAAATACCTCTTCCAGACCCATCAGAACGTTAGAGGTGATCTGGCTTATGGTCTGGTTTGGTTTCATAATATTGAGATCATAATCGGGAATCAGCCCGAAAAGTTCCAGTACCTGGTCCAGCATTTCCCGGTGTTGGGCCGTCACGCACAGGATCGAGTCGATTTCCGGCTCTTCGTTCAGTTTCTTTACCAGCGGCGCCATCTTGATCGCCTCCGGTCTCGTTCCAAATACAGTTATGACCTTCATGCTACGCCTCCCTTTTCTTTTCTTTCTTTTCCAATACTTCTGTGTTTACTGCCTTCAGGTTCAGCCCCGTACTGTTGGGATCGGTGAGAAAGACGTAGATAAAGGTTGCAGCAATGATGATGAGCAGCCCGGATTCTATAAACAGGTCCCTGCTGATCAGGATCGCCGCAACTCCCATGATGCCGCTGATCCCGTAAAGGGTCAGCACCGTTCTTCTCTGACCGAGCCCCGCCGCCATAATGCGGTGGTGCAGATGACCTTTATCCGCCTCCATGATCGGCCTCTTGTTGACCAGTCTTCGCAGAATCGCGAAGGTTGTGTCAAAGATCGGAAGACCGAGAACCAGGACGGGAACTACCGTCGCAAGCATGGTGGCGCTCTTCATCGGATTCATGACGGACAGCCCCGCAAGCATAAAACCCAGAAACAATGCTCCGCCGTCCCCCATAAAGATCTTTGCCGGGTTGAAGTTGAAGGGAAGAAAGCCCAGCGCTCCTCCCGCGATAGCGAGCATCGCCATGCAGGCCGTCGGATTGTTGCCGATAAAAGCGGTATATGCAATGGCGATGGACGCGATGAAGGCGACGCCGCCGGCCAGCCCGTCCAATCCGTCGATCAGGTTGATCGTGTTGGTGATTCCCACGATCCAGACTACCGTCACCAGCAGACTGACGATCCATGGGAAGAAATAATATCCTTCTCCGAAGGGATTCCCGATAAAAGAAATCTTGACGCTGAACTGAAACAGGATAAACGCGCATAAAATCTGGCATATCAGCTTTACCTTCGCAGGCAGATTTCTCAGATCATCGATGATGCCTACGAGGAAAATCAGCGTGCCTCCGGCGATCACCCCCATCAGCTGTGTACTGAACGGGAGGAAGATCAGCATGGAAGTCACAGTTCCGATGTAGATCGCCATCCCCCCAAATCTCGGCATCGCCTTCGTATGCATCCTCCGGTTGTCCTTCGGAATGTCCACGGCTCCGATCTTCGGCGCGATTTTAATCGCAACCGGCGTGAACACAAACGCTAAGGCAAACGCCGCTATAAATATAGATAGATATTGATTCATCTCCTCGCCCCTCACTCGTTGAACATTTCTATTTTAAGACCGGCTTCCTCGAGGATCTCCAGAGACAGCTCGTCGGGATATCCCTCCTTGACCACGATCCTGGTCAATCCGGCATTGATAATCATTTTCGCGCAGATCACACAGGGCTGGTGGGTGCAGTAAATCGTTCCCCCTGCGATGCTCTGTCCCAGATGGGCCGCCTGTATGATGGCGTTCTGCTCCGCATGAAGCGCCATGCAGAGTTCATGCCTCTGCCCCGACGGTACGTTCAGCTTCTGGCGCAGGCAGCCTCCGCGCTCTTCACAGTGCTTGATCCCGATCGGCGCTCCATTATAGCCCGTCGCCATGATCCTTCTGTCCTTGACGATCACCGCTCCGACCTGCCTTCTCATGCAGGTGGATCTTTTCTGCGTAATTTCAGCCATCTCCATAAAGTATTGATCCCAACTTGGTCTTTCCATACTACTATCCCCCTTGCTTGTTAATTTCCTGCGCAACTGAAACTTAATTGCTTTGCAATGCTTTGTTGCCTTGCGTAAAATTTATTGTTCATTTTTGAAAACGCGGTTTGCCGCCCGGACCGTGTCCATGGCATCCTTACAGTAGAAATCGGCGCCGATCTTTTCCGCATATTCCGCGGTGAGCACCGCTCCCCCCACAGCCGTAACGCATTCCAGCTCTGCGGCCTTCAGCGCCTGGATCGTCTTTTCCATGTTTGCCACCGTAGTAGTCATGAGTGCGGAGAGTCCGACCATCTTTATATTTTCATTTCTGGCCGTCTCAACCACCGTTTCGATGGGAACGTCCTTGCCCAGATCGATCACATCGTATCCATAGTTCTCCAGCAATACCTTCACGATATTCTTTCCGATATCGTGGATATCGCCCTGAACGGTGGCGAGAATCAGCTTTCCATAGGAGATCATTCCTCCCGTCGCCTTCATCGCCTCCTTTAAAACGACGAAGGCAGCCTTCACCGTATCGGCGGATTTGATGAGCTGAGGGAGAAAGGTAGCTCCGCTTTCATATTCCTTTCCGACGATTCCAAGCGCCGGAATAACGATCTGCTCCACAATCTCCAGAGGCGTCTTCGTCTTTAAAAGCTCTTCCGCAGCTTTTGCAGCGCGATCCTCATAGCCTTCGACGATGATCTCTTCCAGGGAGATCTCCTTCACCCCGGCCTCTGTCTTTGCCGACGCTTTGTCCATATTTTTCGCGTCTGCAGCCCCCGGACGTTTGCCTTCCGCGCCGCCCTGTCCGCCGTAGAGCCGGATATAGTCCTTCGATTCGATATCTTTGCAGCTCAGCGCTTCAAAGGCGTGGATCGTATCTGCATACTCCGGGACGAGAGGATCGGTGATGGGCGCATCCAGTCCCGCCGAAAGCGCCATGGCGAGAAAGGTCCTGTTGAGCAGCTTCCGCTCCGGCAATCCGAAGGAAACGTTGCTTGCTCCCAGAGTCGTCTTAACTCCAAACTGTGCCTTCACCCGGCGAATGGCCTCAAGGGTATCCCGGCCCGCATTCTGCTGGGCCGACACGGTCAGCGTCAAACAGTCGACGATGATTCTCTCCCGTCCAATCCCGTACGCTTCCGCCGTTTTTATGATCCGCTCCGCAATGGCAAGGCGTTCGTCGGCGTTCTCCGGCAAGCCCTTTTCATCCAGCGTCAGAGCGATGACGCAGGCGCCGTATTTTTTGACGATGGGAAAGATCGCCTCCATATTTTCCCGCTTGCCGTTTACGGAATTGATGATCGGTTTTCCATTATAATACCGCGCAGCAGCCTCTATTACCCTCGGATCCGCGCTGTCGATCTGAAGCGGAGCGGCCACCACAGAGGAAACCTTTCTGACCGCTTTCAGCATCATATCGTATTCATCGATATCAGGAAGGCCCACGTTGATGTCGAGAATCTCCGCACCGGCCTTTACCTGATCGATGGCTTCATTTTCTATATAGGACAGGTCTTTTGCCTTCAATGCTTCCTTTAAAAGCTTCTTGCCTGTCGGGTTGATCCGTTCTCCGATGATCCGGACCCTGTCATCGAGGATCACCGTCTTTGTGGAGGAGCTTACCGCCGTCATGGCCTTTGCCCCCCTACGCCTGCCGGCGTCGGCGGACAGAGCGGGATAGTCCCGATCCCGGATGCTCTCTGCAAGAGCGGCGATGTAGTCGGGACTCGTACCGCAGCAGCCTCCCGCGATGGCGATGCCTGCCTGGAGCAGTTCCTGCATCGCTTCCACGTATTCCTCGATATCGACATGGTATACCGTCTCACCGTCCACGATGGCCGGAAGTCCCGCATTGGGCTGGACCAGCACCGGCAGCGTGGAGTATTCCAAAATTTCCCTGGCAATGCCGGCCATCTGCTTCGGCCCCAGAGAGCAGTTGAGCCCCAGAGCGTCGATGCCGAGATCCTGCAGGATATTTACGGCTGTGAGGGGATCGGTCCCCATGAGCATCCGGCCGTCTTCCTGAAAGGTGACGGAACAGAATATGGGAAGATCGCAGTTCTCTTTCGCGGCCAGGATTCCGGCTTTGATTTCGTAAATGTCCGTAAAGGTTTCAAACAGGATCAGGTCCGCGCCGGCTTCTGCCCCTGCAATCACCTGCTCCTTAAAAATATCATAAGCTTCGTCGAAGGAGAGATCGCCGACAGGCGCCATCAGCTTTCCGATGGGCGCCACATCCAGGGCGACGAACTTCTCACCGGGCGTCTTTCCCCGGCGCTTCTCGTCCTCTGTCACACGGATCGCCGCCTCTTTGGCCAGTCTCACGGCCTGGGCAATGACCTCTTTCACCGTATGTCCGGTGCCCGCAAGCTTGTAGCGGTTGCATCCGAACGTATTGGAGGACACAAAATCGCTGCCTGCCCGGAAATAAGCCTCATGAATCTCTATAATAACTCTGGGATCGGTGAAGTTGAGAAGCTCCGGAAGTCCGCCTTCCTTTAATCCATACTTCTGCATCATCGTGCCCATGGCGCCGTCGCATATGATAATCTTTTTTCCTATTAAATCGCTGATCCTCATCCACTTATTCTCCTGATGTTTTCGATATTACCTATGATTCTTTTTGCCGTATCCGCCTTGTTCATCGTATACAGGTGGACGCCCCGGACGCCCCAGGCCATCAGATCGATGATCTGTTCGATGGCGTAAGCCTCCCCCGCCTCTTTCAGCGCGGCCGGGTTGTCTTCGTACCGGTCCAGGATTCTCCTGAATTTTGACGGCATATTACAGCCGGCAAGCTTCGTGATCCGGATGATCTGGTTTTTATTCAGCACTGGCATGATGCCCGCCGACACGGGAAGATCGATCCCCGCAAGGTCGATTTCCTCCATGAACCGGTAAAACAGTTCGTTGTCGAAAAACAACTGAGAGATTAAAAAGTCTGCTCCCATATCGGCCTTTTCTTTCAGGTATTTGATATCTTTTACCTTGCTTTCGCAGTCCACGTGCCCTTCCGGGTAGCAGGCCGCGCCGATGCAGAAGTCCTTTTCCGCCCTGACCTCGCGGATCAGATCGGCAGCGTGCTCGTACTGAAGGGGATTCGGGAAATCAAAATCAGGATCTTCCGGAATATCCCCCCGCATCGCAAGAATATTTTCGATGTTATTGTTTCTCATCTCCGCGAACGTATCTTTAATCTGCGTTTTTGTGGCGGAAATGCAGGTCAGATGCGCCAGGCTTTCTATTTTATATTCATTTTTAATTTTTGAAGCGATTTCAACCGTCCTGTCCTTGGCCTTTCCGCCTGCGCCGTAGGTTACGCTGATAAAGTCCGGATTGATATCCGAAAGCTCGTCCAGCGTTTTATAGACCGTCTCCACCGGAGAATCCAGCTTCGGAGGAAAAATCTCCAGTGAAATCACTGTCTTCTTCTTATCAAACAGCTCTCTAATCTTCATACTTTCTCCTTTACCCGTCGCTTCCGCAACCTCCGGCAGAATTGCCGTATCCTTCCGCCGCCTTGTGCAGCGATTCACTATCATAGTATATTTCCGCAAGATACAGTCCTTGCGGGGGCGCCGTATGACCGGCCCGTATCCTGTCCCTGCCCGCGATGACCTCCGGCAAGTCGTCCGGATCTTTTTTCCCAAGGCCCACGTCAACCAGCGTGCCTGTGATAATCCTTACCATATTATAAAGGAACCCGTCTCCGATGATCTCAAAGGCGATGACTTTTTCAGAACCTGCCGATGCCGGTCCTGGCAGCCCGCCTTCCGGTGGGATCTGTCCCGTCCCGTAACCCGACGCAGAGATTCGGGCGCTGTAAACGGTCCTTACGGTAGTCTCCAGTTCCTTCCCTCCTGCCGCCTGAAAGCATTTGAAATCCTGAGTTCCGACCAAATATGCGGCGGCCCGCTTCATCGCTTCCAAATCCAGCGGCCTGCCGACCTGATAGCGGTAATTTCGGCCGAAGGGGTTCGGCTTCCCTGAATTATCAATTTGATAGATATATTTCTTTCCTGCCGCGTCAAACCTGGCATGAAACCCGGGGTCCACTTCCTCGGCCGCTAAAATGGCCACATCCCCGGAAGCCTTTCTCCATCGCTCCGATGCGGCGGAGGCGAAGATTCCGTTGGCGACCAGCGGAATTTTTTCAACGGGAATGCTGAAATCTGCGGTAAAACTTGCCCTCTGCCCATATGCGTGAACACCTGCGTCGGTCCTGCTCGTTCCGTTGATCCGGATCGGCTGAGCACAGACGATGGAAAGGGCTCTCTCCACTTCCTCCTGAACGCTCCGCTGGCCGGGCTGCTTCTGCCACCCGCAAAAATCCGTCCCGTCATATGCGATTGTCAAAAGGACATTTTTCATCGCGCCTCCCTGCGGCTCAATCGTGGCTTGCAAGCCCGCTTCCGTTGATGGGAATCGTTTCTCCCAGATAGGTCGGCTTCGCCTTTATGATCGTCTTGATAAAGTCTTTATCCCGGGCGAGTATTTCCCGGATATCGCGGTATTTCTGCCCCGCGTAAGTTCTCGATACAGGAATCACGCCCCAGCTTTCCATGCCAAGGCCCCGGGCTGTGTAAATCGCCCTGTACTGGTGATATTGCTGCGTTATAATAATTGCCTTTTTCACAAGAAAAATATCCCGGGCGCGGTACATGGACTCATAGGTGGAAAATCCCGCATGATCCAGAAAGATATCTTCCGACGGTACGCCCGCGTTCAGAGCGTACTCCTTCATGGCATTGACCTCGTCGTACTCCTCCTGGCCGTTGTCGCCGCTGAGCAAGAGCTTGGGCGCAACCCCGGCGCGATACAGTTCGATCCCCTTGTCCAACCGGTCCTTCAGCATATAGTTGGGGGTACCGTCAGGCCTCAGCCCCGCTCCGAGCACAAGAATACAGTCCGCGCCAAGATCGGCGGCTGCGGCTTCCGTAATCAGATACGGTTCTGCGGATGCTTTCACGTAAGAGCTGATCGCCAGCGGAGCCGCTGCCAGCACGGCGGCGGCCAGAACCCATGCTCCGATCCAAATTGCTCTCTTTCTCTTCTTTCCTGTCATCTCTATTTATCTCGGAAGCTCGATCTGCTTATGATCCTTCGACTCGCGGTAAAGCGTAAACTTTCTCCCGATCGCCTGTACATATTCTGCGTTTAAACGGGCCGCCAGTTCATTGGCGACGTCTTTGGGAGACAGCTCGCAGCCTTCCTGAAGCTTTACCTTTACCAGCTCCCGATATTCCAGCCCTGTTTCCATCTCTTTGATGATATTTTCGGTAAGCCCCGATTTTCCCATATATACGGTAGGTTCCAGCTCATGGGCCAGACTTCTCAAAAAGCTCCTCTGTTTGCTTGTAATCATCTTCTTATCCCTTTTATCCTTTCGGCTTTGCCTGATTTGCAAATTTATATCAGAATATTATACTATTATTTACATTGCCTCGTCAAATCCATTTCCACTCCAGGTCAGGATCATCCTGAAAGGTGGATATAATTCACAGTCGCTGCAACGGCGGCCGTGAACAACGGTATATTTTTATAATATTTAGAATATTTAATAAATAACGATTGATCCCGACTCGCGCAGGTGTTAAAATTACTTCACAGGATACAGCCGTTAATCATGCGGGAGGAATGGAAATGAGAAATCTAACTTTCATTGCAATCTCACTATCATTAGCGCTTATCCTCTCCGTCTTTGCCGGCTGTGCCGACAAGAGCGAGGATGAAGAAGCGGGGACGATCCCTGTGAAGCCCCTTGTTTTCAAGCTTGCATCGGATGCGCCGATGGAGCATATGGCATCCGAGCTGAATCAGGAAGCCTGCGAAAAGATCAAGGAAAGGACCGAGGGCAGAGTCGTCATCCAATATTATCCCGAAAGCCAGCTGGGCAGCTACGAAACCGCCTATGAAAAGATCGTCGCGGGCGACATCGATATCGGCCAGATCAGCGTTCCCGACTTTCTGGACCCCCGGCTGGGGGCGGCCTATCTGCCCTACTATGCGATCAGCTTTGAGGAAGCAAAAATCCTGTATGCTCCCGAATCCTATATGAGTCAGATTTTCAGCGAATTGACGGCGGAAAACGACGTAAGGTTTATGGGCTGGCTTCTGGAAGGCTTCGTCGGGATCGGCGTCGTCAAGGAGCCCACAAAGCCGATGGTTCCGGGCGCCGACAAGGGCATCCGATTGAGGGTCCCGACAATAACAAGCTTCCGGTACGCGGCGGAGGACCTGGGCTATGAGCCGGTCACAATCACCTACGCGGAGGTGCCCACAGCCATGAGGACAAACGAGGTCGACGGCTGGCTCGGAGGGACCTCCAACATGAACTATGCATGGGTGGGAGATATCATCAATAAACTGTATGTAAATTACATCTCTGCGGAAGCTACCTGCTATGTGATGAGTGAAAAAAGTCTGGCGAAGCTTTCCGAAGAGGATAGGCTGACTGTAATCAACGTATTCCGCGAACAGAGCCTCCAAAGCTTTGAACGCGCCAAAGCCAACGAAGAGCGATATAAAGAGAAGCTTCGGACGGATTACGGCGTCGAAGTAATAGAGCCGTCAAAGGACGAACTCGCCGCCAACGCCGAATACATCCGGAATAAAACCTGGACCAGGTTGGAAGAGGTTTTTACCCCCGAATTGATCGAAGGCTTCCGTGCTGAGGTGGAAAAGCTGAACACACCGAACTGATCCACCGACATCCTATTGAATACCACTACTCCATTAAACTCATACAACAACGCAAAGAGAGGATAACCTGCCCCGGTTATCCTCTCTCTGCGTCTTTTCGATCCTCTTCATTGCCCGAATCCAGCGTTTACCCGATCTGTTTCATCGTCCTGACCTTGCCGCGGTAGATCCACATTCCCACAGGCAGCCAGAAGGCCGCAAAGAACGCGCCTCCCAGGAGGAAATGGCCGAGAACGCCGAACCCGGCTCCCTTAAGCAAAATCTCCTTTAACGGATTGCTGTAGAAGTAAAGAGGCCACAACAGTTTCATCCCTGCGGCAAAGCCGGGCGCCATCATAAACTCGGGCCAGCCATACCCGCAGGACAGCATGGTGGGGATCGCCAAAAACATGATAAACTGCGCGCAGTGCGTCACATCATCAAAAATCGCAGCCAGGATAAAGGCCATTCCGGTCAGGCAGGTCAGAAAAATCACCTGAATGAGCAAAATCAGCAGCAAACTCCCCTTCAGCGGATAGGAAAACAGCCAGTGAGCGATCAGCAGACAGGACAGGGAGCAGAGAAAGGACATTCCCCCATACCGAAAAAACAGAGGCATCATTTCTCGCGCCCGAATCCTTCTCGACAGAAGGTCCATCGGCATGTGTTTCAGCCGTTCCTTTTCCTTGAGCAGAACCGGCGTCAGCACGTTCAGATAGGTCTGCTGAATAAAAACTCCAAGCAGCCCCGGATAGAGGTAATAAAAGTATCCGAGCTGCGGATTGTACATCGTCCTGTCGACCAGCGCCAGCGTGTCGAGACTTTGCTCGGAAGCATAGGCAGCGACGCCACCGGCTTCCAGGTAAGAAATCTGGAGTTCGCTGTTCTTGGCGGTAAAAATCTTATTGGCATACAGCATGAGATTATTGCCGACCAGAAAATTGGAACCGTCCATCAGCATCAGCGCCTTCGTCCCCTTATGGGACCCAATGGACTTTCCGAAGCCGTCAGGAAGAACGAGTCCGCCTTTGATCGTCCCCATCAGAATCTCTTCCCGGATCTCCTCTGCGGAAGACGCCGCATCCACGATCTGGAAGACTGGGCAGGCCCGGAATTCATCGACGATCTCCCGGGACGCATCGGATTCATCCAGGTCCAGTATCACGATCGGGATATCCTCCACGAAAATAGGGCTCATCGCCCCGCCGAACAGTAGGGTAAAACCGATGGGAATGAAGACGAGGATGAGAATCGGCTTGTATTTTTGAATCAGTCCCACGATCCATTTCATGCGCTCACCCCCTTACGCTGCACCAGAAAGAGAAGTCCAAGCTCCACAGCTCCAAAGATGCACATCATTTCGATGGCGGGCAGCAGATGATGGAATTCCAGCGGCTTGAGACAAAGGTTTCTGACCGCCTCTCCATAATAATAGAACGGCAGGAACCGGGCAAGCTTCTGAAAAAACGCCGGCATTGCCAGCACAGGCCAGGTGTAGCCCCCCAGAATGGTGGTGGGAAGCACGATAACGGCTGCAATCTGCGTCGCAAGAGTTCTGTCCGTAATTACCGTGCCGACGATATAGCCGGCCATCAGCGTCACCGTGGAAAACAGCAGGGTAACGGCCGCGCCTCCCAAAAGCGTCCCTTTATAGGGCATATCGAAAAACAGGTATTGCTCCGCCAGGGTCAGCGCGATGGAAATCGCTCCGAGCAGACCCCAATGGCAGATGGTTCTGATATGCGCCAGGAAGGGAGTCGTTTTCTCCCTCATTTCCCCGGCGCGCTCCGCTCCCATACAGGCGATTCCCACCTGAATCAGGGCGGCCAGCATGCCCGGCAGGATAAAGTTCCTGAAGTTTCTCGTCGGATTGAACAGCAGGCGGTAGGTAACGTCGATGGGGATCGCGTGATTTCTCACATCCGCCGGCACCACGCCAAGCTTTCCTTCATAGATTTTCATCATATAACCCGTTTTCAGGGTCAGCAAGATTTCAGTCATTGCCGACTTGGATGAGGACATGACGGCCAGCGTCGAACCGTCATAGACGGTAAGAATTTTCGGAGCCTTTCCTTCCCGCATATCGCTGTAGAAGCGCTCGGGGATAATGATGCCGACATAGGCTTGCTGCCTGTAGAGCATTTCCTCGACCCGCCCGTCGTAGTCCGCCTGTTCCACGACCTTAAAATACTCGCTTTCCTCCACGTACTTCACGAAGCTGCGGCTGAAGTCGGAATGATCGTGATCCACCACCACGGTGGGAATGGACATGGCTACGTTGCTGCTCATCTCATAGCCCAGAATCAATCCTGTCGCCAGCGGTACCAGGATAAAGACGAGAAAAGTCATGACCCGTTTCGGATGTCTCTTCTTATACCGGTAAAAGAATGCCGCAAAACCTTCAAGCCGCTGTCTCATTGCTGTTTCCCGTCGATTTTTCCAAGGTTGACCATGACCGTCATTCCCGGGTAGACGTCCTTATTCACGTCGAGCAGCTCAATTTTAACTCCGTAGGAAAGCACGTCAAACTCTCCGTTGTTGTTCGTCGCCCGCTTCGTTGCAAAATCTGGTTTTTGATTTACATTTACGATCTTCCCCTGAAACGTATTGTCCGGATATGCCGCAATCGTAACTGCGACCTCTCCGCCCCGGTGTACCATTCCGAGATCGGTTTCCTTTACGTTGATTTCAATATACGGCTTTTCCTTGCTTGTCAGGGTAGCCAGCGGCATTCCCGAGGAAATCAGCTCCCCTTCGCTGACATTCAGCGAAGTGATGGTTCCGTCCATAGGCGCTTTGATCACTGCGTCATTCAGATAGCTCTGCACTTCCTGCTCTGCCGCCTTCGCCTGGGCGACCAGCGCTTCCGCAGCCGCCTTATCCTCTTCCCGCGCGCCCTGGGCCGCCATCTCATAGGTTTCCTTCGCCGCGGTATACTGGGCAAACGCCTGATCATATGTATTTGCAGGAACGGCTTCCTGCTCATAAAGTGTCTTGATCCTCTGATACGTCTTCTCCGCCAGATCAAATCCCGCCTTTGCCTGAGCAACCTCCTGGCTTCTGGCTCCGTTCAGCGCCTTCTCGTACTGGGCCTGGGCCGCAGACGCAGCGGCCTCCGCCTGCTGCTTTTTTGCCTGGATGCTCTCGCTTCCGATCACGATCAGCGTATCGCCCTTTTTGACCTCCTGGCCTTCTTTCACCAGGGCCTGTTCGATGATCCCCGGGATTTTCGCGGTCAGATCGATTTCCTCCGTCCGAATATTGCCCTGAACGATGAGTTCATCCTGTCCGGACCCGTGGACCTGAACGAGGGCGAAGATCGCACACAAGACGATTACAACAGAAACGATGAGAACCGGCGTCCTGTATTTTTTCATATAATTTCACTCCTTTTTCAAATGCTAAAACTGTGATGGTCTGATTACAGCGGCAGTCTCTGGATTCCGACGTCCTCCGCATACCCGAAGGCGTACACCGCCAGATCATAATCCGAGGTGGCGGCAGCTACGGCAAGCCCCGCCTTATAGACGTTGCCCTGGGCGGTCTGAAGCTCCGCCAGAGTCGACATGCCGGATTCATAGGAGATGCGAATCAGCCGGCAGCCCTCTTCCGCGTAGGTCTTCACCGCTTTTGCCGCTTCCAGCGCCGCCTTTTTATCCTCCAGCTCCGCAGCCTTGTTTCGAATATCGATTTCAATCTGAACGGGAGCATCCTTAGCTGCTTTTTCGGCAGACAGCAGCGCGACCTGCTCTTTCATATAGGTGGACGAGTTGGTCGGATATCTCGATTCCAGGTTATCTAACAGAACCTTATGCACCTCTACCGCAAAATTTGCTCCTTTTATTTCATTCCTGTTTTCCAGCGCTTTTTTGATCGAATCTTCCACGGTGATGGCCGGAGGCGTCACGGCGGTCAGCGAATCCGTAAAGATTACCGTCTGGGTTGCTTCATATCCCAGGAGGTAGTTGAAGCTCATCTTCGCGTATTCCAGTTTGGTCTCCGCCGCCCGCACTCCGCTTTTGGCCGACGTGACTGCCGACTCGGCGGAAAGTACGTCTTTCTTTGCAAGCATGCCCGCCTGGTATTGGGCCTTCGTATTCTTCAGGATATCCTCCTGGGTTTTCAGGTTATCCCGCTCCGTCTTCAGGTTCTCTGAAGCCAGAAGCACACCGTAATACAGCTTTAACGTATCGTACTCGATCTGGTTCATTTCCGACTTATAGTTCGGCTCCATCTGCTGCTTTGCAAAATCCCGGCGCAGCCGCAGTACGGCCCGGTTCGCCTTTGTAGCCCCTGCATTCTGGGCCTCCCAGCTGGCCGACGATGCGAGGGATGGCGCTGCGCTGTTCAGAAAATCCAGGGTCCTCAGCGTCTCGTTGATCGTCTGAATCGTCTCCGTGTACCCTTCGGCGATTGCCCGGTCGGCTTTTTTGTTCAGCTCTGCTGTCTGGGCTCTGGCGCCTGTGGTCTGCATGATTTTGACCGCTTCCGCAAGGGACAGCTTGACGTCCGCCTTGGCCGGCTGTTCCTTCTGGACCGGCTGCTCCGCCTTGACCGGCTCATCGGCGTAGGATGCGGTAGCGCTGAAAATCAACAATAACGCTGCGGCGCAGCAGCATATTTTCTTCTTCATCATTCTTTTCACCTTCTTTGTTTGTCAACACATGACGACTATCTTTACAGACGTGCAAATATAATTTATACTATAGCTATCGGGAGTGCAAGCGACAAAAAAGCCGTATCTGTATATTAAATTTCATTTTTCGTAAATTGTCGCCAAAAATAATCGAAAGGAATCTGAGAACATGACGGAATCAAACAAGAATAAGAAAGAAGACTTGCGAGTGCGAAGGACCCATAAGCTTTTATCCCAGGCCCTGCTGTCCCTTCTTTTGGAAAAGCCTTTTGAAGAAATCTACGTTACGGATAT
>CAMJRV010000004.1 GCA_946408315.1 uncultured Bacillota bacterium
GGATATATGAAAGAAAAGGACAGCGAGGCGGCAATTCGCCAGGATTTCATAAATATGCCGATGAAAGGCCGGGAGGGAGACGGCGTGGACCAGATGGAAAACGGCTTTGAATTTTCCCAATCGGAAATCATTGATTTTTCTCAGGCAGCCGACACTCCGATGGAGGCGGTCAAGTTCCCTCTCGATTGACAGAGAAACAAAAAACCTTTCGTTCGTAAAGTGTCCCGCACTTTAAATTCGAACAGAAAGGTTTTTTTTTAGTATATAAATTGAGGAGAAAGCTAGTTGAATTGAATTGAGAAGAAAGCTAGTTGAATTGAGAAGAAAGCCTGGTCGAATTGAGGAGCAGGCTAGCTGACCGGAATGAATCCGTTTTCTTCTACGATGGCCTGACCATCCTTGCTCATTACGAAATCGATATACATCTGCGCTGCTTCGCTGAGTTCGCCGCCGGCCACATAGAGGAACGGTCTGGAAATCTTGTATTCACCCGACAGTACGGTCTCGGAACTCGGGGAGACGCCCTCTACCTTCACAGCCTTTACGCTGTCGCTCAAAGAGCCGAGAGATACGTAGCCGATGGTGTCCGGAGTTGTGGCTACCGTCTGCATGACGGCCCCTGTGGACCCCTGTACCAAAGCGTCTTTCGTCGTACCGTCGACTTCTTTTCCGGCTGCATCCTTCTGCATTACCTTCGTAATTTCTGTGAACGCGCCTCTGGTTCCGGAACCTTCTTCCCGGCTCACGACTACGATCGGAGCGTCTTCGCCGCCCACCTCTTTCCAGTTTTTAATTTCGCCGGTGTAGATCTTTTTGATCTGTTCGATCGTCAAGTCTTCGACCTTTGATGCGGGATTTACGATCACAGCGACTCCATCCTTTGCAATCACGTACTCTTTTGCGACAGTACCCTTTTCTTCATCCTTCACTTCTCTTGACAGAGCCCCCAGATCGGCGATTTTTTCCTGGATCGCCTTAATTCCCTGGCCGGAACCACCGCCCTGCACTTCGACCGTGATGCCGGGGTTGGCGTCCATGAAGGATGCCGCAAGCTCTTCCGATAACGGCTGTACCGAGGTGGACCCCGCCGTGACGACAGCGCCTGTCACTTCGGCCGTCCCATTTCCGGAATCCTCCGGGTTCCCCTCTTGCGCTCCGCAGGCGGCAAATGCTCCCAGAGCCAATATGATTACGAGTGTCAGTACCAATAACTTTTTCATTTTTATCTTTCCTTTCTTATTTTCGATGAATTGTTTATCTTTTCTTTATTACAGTTCCTATCATACAGGGCCTTTGTTAAGTACCAATAAAGGCGGTGTTAACATTCTGTTAAATTATCAGCCCTTTCCCGCAGTATTTTTTCCGTCGACTTTCTTACACTTATTGACAGAGCAGGCGGGAAAGAATATGATATATAGTGTTCACGTTGGCGTATGCCTCAATATATTGTATTCGAAGTCGATTTGAAAATTTTGGAGGTAATGTACTGTGCTGAAACAAATCATTAAACGCGACCGCTCAATCGTGCTGTTCAAGAAGGAAAAGATCGTCCTGGCAATATTCAAGGCGGCAAAGGCCGTGGGGGGAGACGATTTCTCGACCTCTGAAAGGCTGGCGGACGAAGCGATCGGAATGGCGGAGGAACGCTATCCCGACGGAATCGCAGATGTAGAAGGAATCCAGGATATCGTAGAAAAGGTTTTGATCGAAAACGGGCATGCAAAGACGGCCAAGGCTTATATCCTTTACCGCGAAAAGAGAAGGTCCGCCCGGGAATCCAACGCCCTGATCGGAGCGACGATCAATATGTTTACCGAATACCTCAACGACGCGGACTGGCAGATCAACGAGAACGCGAATACGCAGAAGTCCATCAACGGACTGAACAATTACGTGCGGGAAGCCTTCACTCAGAGTTACTGGCTCCATGAAATCTACTCCGACGACATCAGGGAAGCCCATATGTCCGGAGATATTCATATTCACGATCTGGGCTTTTTCGGCCCCTACTGCGCCGGCTGGGATCTGCGGCAGATCCTCATGAACGGCTTCGGCGGGGTCCCCGGAAAGGTGGAATCCAAAGCGCCGAAACACCTGCGCACCTTCCTTGGTCAGATCGTAAACTCCACCTTTACCACCCAGGGGGAAACCGCAGGCGCCCAGGCCTGGTCTTCCTTTGATACATACTGCGCCCCCTTCATCCACTACGACAAGCTGGACTACAGGACCGTGAAGCAGGCGCTTCAGGAATTTATCTTCAATCTGAACGTGCCGACCCGGGTCGGTTTCCAGTGTCCCTTTTCCAACCTGACCTTTGACCTGTCGCCGCCCAGCACGCTGAAAAATGAATATGCCATCATCGGCGGACGGATCATGGATAAGACCTACGGAGAATTCCAGGAGGAGATGGACCTGTTCAACTCCGCCTTCTGCGACGTCATGATGGAGGGTGATTCCAAGGGACGCGTCTTTACCTTCCCGATTCCTACCATCAATGTGACCAAGGATTTCGACTGGGAAAGCCCCGTCGTCAATAAAATCATGGAGATCACCTGTAAATACGGCGTGCCGTATTTTTCAAACTATATCAACTCGGATCTTTCCCCGGAGGACGCTCTTTCCATGTGCTGCCGTCTCAGACTGGACACCAGCGAGCTGAGGAAGCGCGGCGGCGGCCTGTTCGGCTCCAACCCGCTGACCGGTTCCATCGGCGTCGTCACCATCAACCTGCCGAGGCTGGCCTATATCTCAAGCAGCGAATCGGAATTTCAGACCCGGCTCTGGCAGCAGATGAACACCGCGAGAAACAGTCTGGAAATGAAGCGCAAGGTCATCGAGGAGCAGACAGAACGCGCGCTGTATCCCTATTCGGCCAATTTCCTTCAGGGCGTCAAGGCGCACTCTGGCTCCTACTGGTACAATCACTTCAACACCATCGGCCTGTTGGGCATGAACGAGGCTTGCCAGAACCTGCTGGGGCAGGACGTCGATCTGACGACGGCGGAAGGCCAGGGCTTTGCCATCAGGACCCTGACTTATATGAGAGACGTGATCAAGGATATCCAGGAGGAAACCGGCAATTATTACAATCTGGAAGCCACGCCTGCAGAGGGAACCAGCTACCGCCTGGCCCAAAAGGATAAAAAGAAGTATCCGAATATCATTACGGCGGGAGACAAACAGCCCTACTATACGAACTCTTCCCAGCTTCCGGTGGGCTTTACCGACGATATCTTCGAGACGCTGGACCTCCAGGACGAACTCCAATCCCTCTACACGGGCGGAACGGTGCTCCACCTGTATCTGGGCGAGGAGATCAAGGATATCGAGGCGGCCAAGCGGCTGATCCGGAAAGCCTTCACCAATTACAAGCTGCCCTATATCTCCCTGACGCCGACCTTCTCCATCTGCAACAATCACGGTTATCTTTCCGGCGAGCACTTCTCCTGCCCGGAATGCGGAAGCACTACCGAGGTCTGGAGCCGCGTGGTGGGATATCTGCGGCCGGTCCAGAACTTCAACAAGGGCAAGCGGGAGGAATATGACCAGCGCGTGAAATACGTGATGAAGGAGGAAGCCGTACCTGCCCGCAGCGAAGAGGCGGTATGGCAGTCCGCTATAAAGGAGTAACAGCCCTATGAATATTTCCGGTATCGTCAAAAGCTCCCTGATCGACTATCCCGGTCTGATTTCCTGTGTACTGTTCGTACCGGGCTGCAATTACAACTGTTTTTATTGTCACAACCGTTCCCTGATCGATGGGAGCCATATCCTTCTGACGCCGCAGTCCGTAACGGATTTCCTGCAAAAGCGGGCCGGCCTGCTGGACGGCGTGGTAATTTCCGGCGGAGAACCGACACTGCAAGGCGGTCTGATCCCCTTTCTGAAAAGAGTAAGGGACCTCGGCTACCGGATCAAGGTCGATACCAACGGCTCCCGCCCGGACATCGTCGCGGCGCTCCTGGAATCAGGGCTGTGCGACTACGTGGCGGTGGATTACAAGGCTCCTGCCGAATGGTACCCCGCAATCTGCGGCCAGGGCGCCGACGCCGGCCAGGTGTTGAAAACCATCCAGCTCCTTTCTGAAAGTCCCCTTCCCTTTGAAGTGAGGACGACGGTGATTCCGCAATTGGGACGGGAGGAGCTCACCAGGATGGCGAAGGAAATCCCCGCGTCGCCGCGCTACGTTCTGAACCGGTACAGAGTGCCCGACAGATACCTGCCTGCGGATGAGTCGAAAGTTTTGGAAAGAGCCTGTTCCCCCGAGGAGTTGCAGGCTCTGGCGGACTGGATCACTCCATGGCAGCCCAACGTTACTATTTAAAAGCGTTACTATTTAAAATTAATCGGAACGGAGGCCGGGAAACGGTCTCCGTTTTTCTTTTCATTAACAACAAAAATATGTTAAAAAGTTCACGTTTACGATGAGTGGAACAGGGTAAAAACTTATGAGCGATTACGGGGCTTACCGACAGCCCACCAATTGAAAAGAATAAAATACATAGATCGAAAACCATACTACATCAGCTCTGCGCTGGGAAAAGGAGACAACGGAAAACATGCAAATGCGAAGCTTATTAACAAAGATCCTGGTCTTGATCGGAATTCCTGTGGCAGTTACCTATTGCATCGCAGCGATCATCTCATTAAACACAGTACATACGTCGGTATCAAAGCTGACTACCAGCGAACTTGCGGCAAAATCACAGGCCGCATCCTATGAAATCGGAGGATATTTTCAAAATTATATGGCGATTGCCGGACAGATTCCCTCCAACAGACAGTTTGAGGAACTCGCCTCGGATACTGCTCCGGGAACACCTATTACCTCCGCACCGGAATTTCCCCAGATAAAGGACACGCTGCTCCGGATTCAGCAGTCCGACCCCGAAAATATTCTGAGCGCATGGGTCGCAGACATCGACTCCAGCCAGATGGCCCAGTCCGACGGAAGCCTGTCCGATTCCAGCTGGAAGGTGGATGAAAGCCCCTGGTATCAGAAGCTTCTGAAAAAACAGTCGGTGGTCATGACCGATCCCTATGTAGACACCGTATCCAGCGCTACCGTAGTGAGCGTCGTGGCTCCCGTATATCAGGAGGGCAGCAAGGAAATCGTCGGAGCGGCCGGAATCAACCTTTCCATTTCCGGCTGGAAAACCTTGATGGAACAGTATACTCTCGGCGATACCGGCTTTTACATACTGGCAAGCGACGAGGGAAAGATCATCTATCACCCTGACAAAGACTTCTTAAATAAGAGCATCTCGGAAACGGACATGTCGGATAATATCAAGCAGGCGCTCTCGGAAAAGGTGACGGGAGACATCAGCTACACCTCCGCAGGAACGCCGAGCCACGGCTATGTATCGATGATCGGAGACACAGGCTGGGTCGTAGCGACGGGTCTGCCGGATCAGGAATTTAAGGGCCCCTACACCTCCGTACAGACGACCATGACCATCATCTTCAGCCTGGCCCTGCTGATCATCGCCGCCGTGATCATCGCCATCGCCATGAGGATCGTAGGCCCCATCAAGAAGCTCGTCGCAGCCGCCGATAAACTGGCTGTGGGAGATGTGGAAGTCGATCTGCCGCCTCAGACAAAGACGAAGGACGAAGTCGGAGAGCTGACCGTCTCCTTTGGAAAGATGGTCGAAAATACGAAACAGCAGTCGGAAGCGGCAAAGAGGATTGCGGAAGGCGATCTGTCCCTGGACGTAGCGCCCCGCTCCGATCAGGATGTGCTGGGACACAGCATGGTATCCGTTGTGGAAACGCTGCGCCAGCTCGTGAAAGAAGCGGAGGGGCTGACGGAAGCCGCCGTGGAAGGCAGGCTGGAAACCCGGGGCGACGCGGAAAATTTCAGCGGAGGCTACAGAGAGATTATTCAGGGCTTCAACAGCACCATCGAAGCCATCGTAACGCCGCTGGCCACAGCCCGCGAGTTTATCGAAAAGATCGCCAACGGGGAAGATCTGGAAGTCCTTGAAAACAAGTACGCAGGCGACTACGCCCTGCTGATCAGCGACCTTTCCCTGGTGAGAGACTCCATCTATTCCCTCCTGGAGGAATCGGGCAAGCTTACGGATGCCGCAGCCGCGGGAAATCTCGCCTATCGCGCCGATGTGAGCAGGCTCAAGGGGAATTACGCGCAGATCGTGGAAGGAATCAATCAGGCGCTGGATTCTCTCATCAATCCCCTGATCGTAACGGCAGGTTACATAGAGCAGATCGGAAGAGGCGAAATCCCCGGCAAGATTACGGAAGAATATCAGGGAGATTTCGACGATATCAAAAATAGCGTCAACTCGTGTATCGACGGACTCGACGCCCTCGTGGAGGGGAACAATGTCTTGGGGCGGATGAGCGAAAACGACTACTCGGTTGAAATGAACGGTTCTTACGTAGGGATCTACGAAAAGATGAAGCACAGCATAAACGATGTAATCACGACGGTCAGAGATACGATCGACGTGGTGACGGACGTTGCGGACGGAGATCTGTCCAGGCTTTCCGGACTGAAAGCCACCGGCAGGCGCGGCGACAACGATATCCTGCTCCCGTCCCTGATCCGGATGCTTGAAAACGTAAAAATGCTCGTGGAGGAAACCACCGCCATATCGGATGCGGCTGTGAAAGGCAGTCTGGACATACGGGGAGATGCGGACAAGTTCAAGGGCGAATACCGGAACGTCATAAGCGGTATCAACGAGACGCTGAACGCCATCGTCGAGCCCATCGAGGAAGCTTCCGCCGTGCTCCAGGAAATGGCAGTCGGAAATCTCCAGGTGAGCATGAAGGGGGAATATCGCGGAGACCATGCCGCGATCAAGCGGGCCCTCAACCAGACCATCGAGAATATCAGAAGCTATGTGAGCGAAATTTCCCTGGTGCTCGCAGAAATCGGAAAGGGCAGCCTGGATCTTTCCATCACGGCGGACTATCAGGGCGACTTCGCGGAAATAAAGGATTCCCTCAACAATATCATCATGACCTTAAATCAGGTCATGGGGAACATCAACGACGCGGCGGAACAGGTTTCCTCCGGTTCGAGACAGGTTTCCGACGGAAGCCAGACCCTTTCCCAGGGCTCCGTGGCACAGGCGGGAGCCATCGAAGAGCTGACAGCCTCCATATCCGAAATTGCGACCCAGACAAGGCAGAACGCCGTCAACGCAAACGAGGCCAGCAAGCTTGCGGAAGAAGCGAGAGACAAGGCGCTCAAAGGAAACGACCAGATGGACGGAATGCTGGATTCCATGAGGGAGATCAGCGATTCCTCAGCAAACATTTCCAAGATCATCAAGGTTATCGACGATATCGCGTTCCAGACCAACATCCTCGCCCTCAACGCGGCGGTGGAAGCCGCCAGAGCGGGACAGCACGGAAAAGGCTTTGCCGTAGTGGCGGAGGAGGTTCGAAACCTCGCAGCCAGGAGCGCCGATGCGGCCAAAGGGACCACGGCTCTGATCGAGGGCTCTATCAGCAAGGTTCAGACCGGTATGAAGATCGCCGACACGACGGCCTTGGCCCTGGCGGAAATCGTCTCCGGTATCGAGAAGTCTGCAGAGCTTGTAAAGACCATCGCTACCGCCTCCAATGAGCAGGCCTCCGGCATCACCCAGATCAACAAAGGGATCGAGCAGGTCTCCCACGTGGTCCAGAACAATTCGGCGACTGCCCAGGAGAGTGCCGCAGCCAGCGAGGAGCTCTCCGGTCAGGCGGAGCTTCTGAAGGAAATGGTCGGAAAGTTCAAGCTCAGCGAAGGAAGGCCCTCTTCAAAAACACTCTATCTCGGAGAGGGCCGGGACCACGGAAGAGAAGCGCTGCCCTCTCCCGGGGACATTCCAAAAATTATCCTCGAAGACGATGGATATGACAAATATTGATTAAAGATGCGCCCGCCGGGCACACAGCCAACCCTCCCGTAATTCCGCATTGGATTACCGGGAGGGTTTTTCATAATTAAAATTCGCGTAAAACTCTTTCCGAGATCAGCCTCTTGACAGGAGCCGGGTCAGCTCGTCGTTTTTCGTGAGCTCCTCGATGGACGTTACCCCGAACTGTTTCAGGATCTTCACCACATTGAGGTTGTCAAAGGGAGTCAGGATGAGAGAGTCCTCTCCAAACTCATTGACCAGCTCCGCCCCTCTTCCCGCTTCGAGATTCGTTCGGGGACCTCCGACGCAGCCTCCCTTGCACCCCATGCCTTCGATAAAGTTGGCCGCCCCCTTCCCGTCCTTCCGCAGGGCTTCCAGCCGCTCTCTGCATGATTTCACGCCGTCGACCTTTTGGGCCTTCAGCTTGATGACTCTGGCGGGGTCCAGACGGTTCACCACCATTTTTACAGAAAAGCTGACGCCTCCCGTCCTTGCATATACCCTGCCGCCCAGAGAAGCCTGATCCTTCTCAACAGGCGCCAGGGATTCCGGCTCGATGTCCAGAGCATGGAAAATTTCTTTCAGCTCGCTGAAATTGACGACGTAGTCGATCGCTCCCTTCAGATCCTCTTCCACCGCCTCCGACTTCTTGGCGATACAGGGAGCGAAAAAGACGACCTTCGCGCCGGGATAGAGCTTTTTTAAGATCCGGCCCGAAGCGATCATGGGGGAAACGGACGGCGACAGGTGCTCATAGACGTCGGGATAGCTTTTTCGGATCAGATTGAACCACACGGGACAGCAGCAGCTTGTCAGGAAAAAATCTTCCTCTCCCCTGACCAGGTGATTGAACTCAAGGGCTTCCCTGATCGTCAGAATATCGGCAAACAGCGCCGCTTCGATCATGTCGGCAAACCCCAGTTCCAGAAGGGCGGCTCTCAGCTTTCCCATCGAGACGTTTTCTCCGAACTGGCCCGCGATGGCCGGCGCCGCCACCGCATAGACGGGTGCTTCCGCTTTCCGAAGCAGCTCAACAACCGGCAGAAACTCGATCTTTTCAGCCAGAGCCCCGAAATCACAGCGGGAAACGCAAAAACCGCATTGAGTGCAGCCATCGTCCTCTCCGGCATTACTTCCTCGCTGCCGGAGATACAGGGGACTTTCGTACTTTCCCAGTGTCTCGCACCGGCAGCTCTGATCGCCGCAATATTCGCAGGGGCCCTCGATCCTGGAAACGATGGGTCTGTGGATCTCCTTGCTGTTTCTCATCATCTCAAGCTCTTCTTCAAAACGGTCCTTTCCGCTGGGGTCCAATCCCATAGCAAGACGGATATGATCCTTGATAAACGGAAGCTCTGTTTCATCAAACCCGTATTGGTCCCGGATCTCTCTGGCCAGTTCCTCCAGATCGGAAACCCGGTTCAGCTTTCCGCCCCAGTATCTCCTGACCAGCTCGCTAAAAATGTGCATTCTTTTTTCATTAAAATTCATATATGATTCTTTCATATTCGGTTCTCCTGATTCCCATTTTCCCGTTTTCCGCAAAGAAAGTCTTTATGGCCGTTTTCTCTCCTGTTATTTTGTTTCCAAAGAGAACTTTGATTCATATATTGATTAAAGTTTATTTTGGAGGCGAGTAGAATCTTATGTTTGAAGCTTTTATGAACGGTTCGTTTCCGTTCCGCACCATGACGCTGGAGGGCCAGGGACAGGTCGATGCGACGCCGGATATGGCCCTCGCCCGGCTCGGCGTTGAGCTGACCGGCGCCGACCTGGCTTCGGTTCAGTCACAAAACGCAGTGCTGAGCCAGTCTGTCCTCGACGCCCTTCACCGGATGGGGATCGACGATATCAGAACCTTCCAATATACCGTAGACAAATATTACGAGTATGATAACGGGACTCCCGTCGGCAGCGGCTACACCGTGCGCAATTTTACCGCCAGGCGTTGAATCTGGCCGTTGCGGATGCCATCGAAAAGGCAAAGTCCATATCGGAAGGCTTGAAAACACGGGTTGACCCCACCCCCGTCAAAATCACGGAAACCAGCCTCATGCCAAGCCCCCAGCCCTTTCAGCGGGAACTGGCCGCCACACCCGTCGTCCCCGGCAACATAACGATTCAGGCAAGCGTAACGGCAGAATTCCTCTATTGAGACAGTCAAAAACCCAGGAAGCTCCTTCCTCTTGGCAGCAAAAACCCCCGGGGGAATTCGGCTTCCTCCGGGGGATAGACTGCAGGTCATAGGTTTTGGGCTATGCAACGGTGATCCTTGAGTAGAGCGCCATGAACGCGAGGCGGATAAATGCGCTTGGGTCGGAGATGTCAAGGGGCAGCGCTTTGACCGCATAGTGCACCTGGATTTCCTTGCTGCGGTTCATCTTTTCCAGCGCGATCCGGTAGTTCAAATCGATCCTGGTCTTTATCTGAGCTGCCGTCATCTCGTCCACATCGTCCAGCACGACGAGCAGAACGTTTCCGATGTACCGGCCGACCCAGTCCGCGTCATTTCTCAAGGTATTGCTGATCACACCGATGCATTCCTCCAGCAGAGCGTCGGGAAGGGTTTCTCCCTCCAGCACCGCAAGGATAATCGAAAGAGATTTTCCTCCGGCCCTGTTCCTTTTCATATGGGTCGTGAGCTTTTCCATCACGTGTTTTTGACTGTAAAGAGGAGGCCGTTTTCCTTCCTCATCCCTGTCTTCGGCAAAATCATCCGGCCTTGCGCCCGGATCGGTCTTCATATCGAAAAAAATGTGACCCGTAACCTTCTTGATCAGTTCCATCGCATAGGTTTTTCCGCCGATCACCTTCGGTGCCGCAAGCAGCAGGAATATGTCGCCGCCCCGCTCCTTGACCTTGAACACCATCTCGTTTCTGCCGAACGCCCGCATAGCGATGCACTCCCGGCACGATTTATTTTGATCCCAATAGTTATGACAGAGCGTAGGCTCGGACTGGATCTCGTTTTCGGGGTTGATCTTCCATGACATTTTCCCTACCGGATCCACGATGCGTGCCATGTCGTACATCCCCTCGAAGAGGGCCAGTCTGTTATAAGTCTGCTCGAGGGCCACGGGAATCGCGGCGCTCGGTATGTTTTCATTTTTCCTGAGGATCTGATCTGCTCCGGCTACGCTCTTGTACTCCGTCGGCGTAAATCCCGTCTGGCGCCGGAAGATGGACGCAAAGTGGTTCTGATACTGATATCCCACCTCTTGAGCCACCTCAAGGATGCTCAGCTCCGTATCCCGCAGCAGCTTCTTGCTCTGCTCGATCCTAATCCGGTTGATATGATCCGCCAGAATGACCCCCGTCTCCTTTTTAATGAGGTTCGACAGATAATACGTGCTTAAATTCGTATGCTGTGCAAGCTTATTCAACGTGATCTTCTCACTGTAATGAGCGGCGATATAATCCATGACCTGGCGTACCGGCTTGGAATAGGATACGGAATTATTCAGAGAAACCATGCGGGCAAAAGCGGTCACCGCGGTTTTCAAAAGAGAATAGACGGCATTGATGTTGTCCAGCTTTTCGGCCTGCCGGATCAAATCGTCGGACAGGTCCATCGCTTTTTTATAGGGTGCTCCCGCATCAATAGCCATATAGCCTCCCATGGCACAGACCTTCGTGAACGTCTGCTTCAGCGCCGGAAGAAAGTCCATGGGATTCAATTGGTTCACAAGGATGGTTCCCGTACGGATTTCATCGATAAAGTCCTCGATCCCTTTCACGTCTCCGTTTTGAATACTGTCCTTCATCTGCAAATATACCCCATACTCATGCTCCCAGTCCTTCTCGGAAGGATCTCTCCGCTCTGCGCCAACAGTGATCTTATGCTTCTTCTCCCCTGCCGGCCCGTCGTGATAGCGCAGCACCTGCTTGATCGGCCTTTCGTTCAGGTCGGTCTGGGCCAGGATGTTCAGAAGATTCCCCACCGAGAGCATCCGGTCGTATGGGATCACCGGAACGGCCAGAAGCACTTTCCACATGGTGCTCCGCTCTTTCATGGAAGGGCTGAGACGGTCCAGCATCCCGTCGAATTCTTCCTGATCCGGTTTTCGGACAAAGACAGGCTGCGTCACGTAGGCGCCCGCATAGCGGCCGTCCCGCTCCAGCAGGCTTACGTTGCAGACGAGATTGGAATCCAGAAAAAAGGTGTGCAGAATCTGAGTGCCGGAAGGCTTTTCGGAGAACCTTTCCGCGAGAAAGGTCGTGATCTGATTCGTTTCCAGACAGATAAAATCGTTGACTATGGTTTTGGATGGACTGACCGCGACGACATTCAGGTCGGAGTCAAAACAAAGTGCGCCCAAATCGGCGGTTTTGCTGAACGTATTCAATAAATCCTGAGTTTCTGCCTTATAATGAAACATTTTCAACCTCCCCGGGCGCATACCCGTTTCATCATATACGATCACAGCAGCGAATGCAACGGAAACTTCCGAAGGAGCACGCGAAAAAGACCGTGGAATGCGCAGAAAAACAACATTTCTTTTCCCGTGAAATATTTGTCGTTTTTTGCAAAAATATAGCAAAACTTTTTCTAAGACAACAATAATTTATCAATGCCGAGAAAAAGATTCCGTTATAATTCTCTTAACATAAGGATTAATACGGTCCGCCATCCCGGCCGGCAAAAGAGAAAAGGCTGACTGCGATGCGGCAAGAAAGGTGTGAAGGATAACATGAAGTTAAATTTGACAAAAAAGATTTCTCTTATCATCGGAAGCTTGATCATCAGTGTATCTCTGATTCTGGGCATTGTCTCCGTGACCCTGAGCTCCCGTGCGCTGCTGCAGGAAACCCAGGAATCGATGCTCCTGTACGCGCAGGAAAGTGCAAACCTGGTCAGCACAGATATCTCGAAAAATATTGCCGTCCTAACGGAAGCGGCCAGCAAGACCGAGATGCTTACCATGAATTGGGAGACACAGAAAGCCTTGCTTCAAGACGAGGCGGCGCTTCTCGGCTACAATGATCTCGCCATTGCCGCAAAAGACGGCACGGCAAAATTCGGAATCAGCGGCAAGACGGAAAATATAAGCGGCGAGCCCTATTTTCAGAAAGCTCTCTCCGGTACGCCGGCAATCTCTGACGTGAGCATCAGCAGCGATTCCGGAGAACCCGTTTATATCGAAGCGGTGCCCATCACGCAGCAGAACGCCGTAATCGGCGTACTCCTGGGTCTCCGGGACGGAAACAGCCTGACCGCGCCGCTCCATATGGAAGATAATGATGAGCGATACGTCTTTATCATCGATTCCGACAGCACCATAATCGCCCATCCGAACAAGCAGATGGTTCTTGATCGGAGAAACGCGCTGGAGGAAATCACTTCAGGCGGCGAACTGAAAAACTTCGGCCTTGCATTGCAGGATCTGGGCTTGGGCAACGCAGGCATGGCAAATTATGAATTGAACGGCGATAAGCGCCTTACCGCAGTCGCACCGATTTCCGATACAGGCTGGTCCATCGGCATCGGAAGCTACGAGCGCGTCGCACTGGCGGGAATTACCACGCTGAAATCGACATTTATCATCATTTCTATCGTAATCGTACTGATCAGTCTCCTGGTTGCTATCTTCTTCAGCAGAAGGATCAGCAAGCCAATCCGTAATTTAAAGGACCTGGCGAATCAGATCGCTCTGGGCGACATCGAAATGGACATCGAGACAAACCTGAAGGATGAAGTCGGAGATCTGGTCCATGCCTTCGGCGCCATGAGGGATAACATCCGCTTGCAGGCGAAGGCCGCTGAAATGATCGCGGCCGGAGACCTCTCCAGCGACATCAGACCCCGGTCCGACAGGGATGTCCTAGGCAAGAGCATGGTTTCCGTAATCGAAACACTGAACCGGCTTTCAGAAGAGACCGGCCATCTGACAAGATCGGCAATCGAGGGAGATCTGGAGAAGCGCGGGAACGCAGAACAGTTTCAGGGAGTCTACCAGACGATCATCCAGGGAGTCAATCAGACGCTCGATACCGTCATCGAACCGTTGAACATGGCGTCGGAATCCATGCAGCGCATCAGCAGGGGCGATATTCCCGAACGGATCACCGCCGAATACCGGGGAGATTTCAACGTGATCAAGGACAGCCTGAATACATGCATGGCTGCGGTGGAAGCGCTGATCGAAGATACCACGATGCTGTCTTCCGCAGCCATCGAGGGCAAGCTCCAGACGAGAGCCGACGCGGGAAGACACGGCGGCGACTTTGGGCGGATCATCGAAGGGATCAATGAGACGATGGACGCCGTAGTCGTCCCGCTCCACACCGCCTCAGCCTATATCAGACAGATCGGCAACGGAGTGATTCCCGAAAGGATCGCCGAAACGTATTACGGTGATTTCAACGAAATCAAAAACAGCATCAACGCCTGCATCGACGGCCTCGGCGCTCTGACCGAAGGAAGCGATGTCCTGAGCAAGATGAGCAACAACGATTATACCAGCAAGGTGGCCGGAAGCTATCTGGGCATCTATGCGGAAATATCCGATTCCATCAATACGGTAGTAGACAGGATCACTCATACCGTGGATATCGTACAAAATATTTCATTCGGCGATTTTAAGGATCTGGAAAACCTGAAAGCCGTGGGGAAACGGAGTGAAAACGATGCCCTGATGCCTTCGATCATCCAACTGATCGAAACGATCAAGGCGCTGGTCGATGAAACAACGATTCTTTCCAATTCGGCGATCGAGGGAAATCTTGCCGCCCGCGGCGACATCACAAAATTCCGGGGAGAATACGCCAGCGTCATCGCCGGAATCAACAATACCCTGAACGCGGTGATCGAGCCTGTTACGGAAGCCATCGGCGTGCTGAAGGAAATGGCCGGCGGCAACCTGCACAGCACGATGAACGGCGAATATCGCGGCGACCACGCCGAACTGAAAAACGCGATCAACACGACCATCGGAAACCTGCAAACCTACGTGAACGATATCTCCCGCGTACTTGCGGAAATCGGAGAAGGAAATTTGAGTTTCACGGTGACGGAAGATTACAAAGGCGATTTTATCGAAATCAAAACCTCTTTGAACAATATCATCACGACGCTGGGTCAGGTCATGGGAAATATCAACGACGCGGCAGAGCAGGTCTCCGCCGGCTCGGTCCAGGTTTCCGACGGAAGCCAGTCCTTATCCCAGGGTTCCACGGAACAGGCCAGCGCCATCGAAGAGCTGACGGCCTCCATGGCTGAAATCGCCGCAAAGACGAAGCAGAATGCGGTCAACGCCAACGAAGCCAGCCAGCTTGCCGGAGAAGCCAGGGACAACGCGGTCCGGGGCAACGAACAGATGCAGGAAATGCTCGGTTCCATGACCGAGATCAACGATTCCTCGGCCAACATCTCAAAAATCATCAAGGTCATCGACGATATCGCGTTCCAGACCAATATCCTCGCTCTGAACGCGGCGGTGGAGGCCGCAAGGGCGGGCCAGCACGGCAAGGGCTTCGCGGTGGTCGCAGAAGAAGTCAGAAATCTGGCGGCAAGAAGCGCAGCCGCGGCAAAGGAGACGACCGAGCTCATCGAGGGCTCCATCCACAAGGTCAGGGCGGGAACCGAGATCGCCAACCATACGGCGGCGGCTCTGACCGAGATCGTATCCGGCATCGAACGATCCGCCGATCTTGTGGCCGGCATTGCGAAAGCCTCCAACGAGCAGGCCTCCGGAATTTCCCAGATCAACATGGGAATCGAACAGGTCTCCATCGTCGTTCAAAACAATTCCGCTACCGCTGAAGAAAGCGCGGCGGCCAGCGAGGAGCTTTCCGGACAGGCCGAACTGCTGAAGCAGATGGTAGGCAGGTTCCGGCTGAGCCAGGGAGGTTCCATCGCAAGGAATCCGGAACACTACTACCTCTCAGAGAACAACTCCGGCAGGGAAATCCCGCACAGGAACAGGCCGGCCCAAATTATATTGAATTCCCACGAATCAGATAAATATTAAATACCATGCGTAATACCCTACGTAACCTACCCTTTCGGACATCTGATTCAGCAAAAAGCCTCGCCCGGTCAGGGCGAGGCTTTTTGTCCGGGTCGAAACGGCGCGGGCGATACGGGACGCTTTCTCCCGGCGGATGCGCCGCTACAGAAAGATCTGCGTTGTAGCGATCCGGTCGGTGAAGGTCCGGTCATGCTCCACAAATACCATGGTGGGCTTGTGGGCTAGGAGCAGCTCTTCGATCTGGATCCGGGAAATGACGTCGATGAAGTTGAGCGGTTCATCCCACAGATACAGATGGGCCTGCTGGCTGAGGCTCCTGGCGATGAGAACTTTCTTTTTCTGCCCTTCGCTGAATTCTCCCATGTCCTTTTCAAACTGGACCCGTTCAAAGTCCAGCTTGCGCAGGATCGCCTTAAAAAGGCTCTCGTCGATGTTTTCTTCTCTCGCAAAATCCTTCAGATTTCCTCTCAGATATGACGTATCCTGGGAGATATAGGACAGGATCAGGTTGCTCCCGATGCGGAGATTCCCCTCATATCGTATCTCTTCTCCCAGAAGAAGTTTCAGGATGCTCGTCTTGCCCGAACCGTTTTTACCGATTAAAGCGATCCGGTCTCCGGTATTTACGGAAAAGCTTACCCCTTCCAGGACTTTCCGGTCTCCGTAAAATACCGCGAGGTTTTCGGCGTCGACCATCTTGCTGCTGTGATAGGTCTTCGGTTTGATGGACAGGCTGTCCGCCGTCTCAATATTTTTCAGGAGTTTCGACTTCTCTTCGATGGCAGTTTCCTGTCTCGATTCCAGCACTTTCGAGCGCTTCATCATCTTCGCTGCCTGGTGCCCGATATAGCCCTTATCCGGCTTCACGCCGGAGACCTTATTGCCGTTCTTCGTCTTCTCGATTCGGTCGGACCAGTCCGCGGTGCGCCTGGCTGCGGCAGTCAGCGTTTTGATCTCCCGTTTCAGCTTTTCATTCTCCGCCAGTTCAAAGCGGTCCTGCTGCTCCTTGTTCTGCTGCCAGGTGCTGAAATTCCCTTTCCGCACTTCAATATCGTTCCGGTTGATGGACAGGATGTGATCGATACACTGGTCCAGAAGCGCCCTGTCATGGGACACCAGAATAAAGCCGCGCTTGGAGTTCAGATACCGGCCCACCTTCTCCCGCGCCTCCCGATCGAGATGATTGGTCGGCTCGTCGATGAGGAGAAAATTGCCCTCTTTCAAGAACAGAGCCGCCAGCAGCAGCTTTGTCCGCTCCCCGTTGCTCAGCGTGTCGAAGGGCCTGTAGAGCACCTCTTCCTCCACATCCAGCAGGGACAGCTCCCGCTGCAGCATCCAGTGCTCGTACTGCGGAACGATCTTTTCCACGATGGTGATGGCTTCACAGGTCTTATCCGCTACCTCGTAAGGAAAATAGTCAAATGAAACCGACGCCTGAATTGAGCCGCCGTACTCGTATTTTCCCATGAGCAGGTTTAAAAAGGTCGTCTTTCCCCTTCCGTTTCTTCCCGTAAGCCCCAGCTTCCAGCCGGTGTCGATCTGAAACGAAACGTTCTCAAAGATGTTGTCATAGCTGGTGTCGTAGCTGAAGGTCAAATTATTTATTTGAATCAATGACATAAAATCATCACTTCCTTTCAAAAACAAAAATAAGCCGCAAGAAAATTATTCCCTGCAACTCAATTCAAACCGGCGCACGAACGCCGCAAGACGGACTTTGGAAGCGAGCTCTTATCCGCTCCTGGTCCGATCGGTCTGTTTTCTATGGATGAGTGATTCGATGGCGTAATTTTCTTGCTTGCACGACAAAAGGGCGCGCGGTACTGCGCTTTCGCTCTGTCTGTGCATATTTAATTTCAGCAAGATTATTTACGCATCCTTTCAACTCCAATCTGTCTATGATCGGGATCACATCCGCCTCCCGGGCGGCATGAAATCCTCCTTCATTATATTCATATCATTTTCCCCTGTCAAGCTCTCGCGAAAAAGCGCGGCGCATATTATGATCTTATCAAACAGCAAAACGGAGGTTCAGTACGAGATTTTATATCGTAGACGCATTCACCGACACACTGTTCGGCGGAAATCCGGCAGACGTGGTCAATTGTCAAAAACACAAAATGGGCTGTTGCAAAACAGCCCATTTTCAGCGTTCCTGTCAGCTATACCTCCAGGTCCACATTCCTCTTTAAGACTTTTACGATAATGATATAATACACGATTCCGACGGCAACCCACGCTGCGCCCAGGGTCTTGGCCGCCGGATCCAGGTTGATCCATACGTAGCTGATGATACAGAGTCCGATCAGCGGCAGGACCAGATGTTTTCCGTACTTTCCGGACTTCTCTTTATAGATAAAGTGATAGATTACCGTAAAGTTAATCATGATAAACCCGGTCAGCGCGCCGAAGTTGACGAGAGAGCTCAGATACGCGATGTTGTTGGAAAATCCGACGGTGATCAGCAGGGAGATCACAGCGACAAAGATCGTAGCCACGTAAGGAGTCTTGAATTTCGGATGAACCTTGTTCAAAGCTTTTGGAAGCATCCGGTCTCTGGACATGCTGTATATGATCCTTGAGATGGCCGCCTGGGCCGCCAGGGAGTTTGCAATCCCCCAGGCAAATCCGGTCGCCAGGGAGCAGAGAATCATCAGCTTCGCGCCGCCCGCCAGATTCGCCACGTCATAAAACGCCGTGTCAAGATTGGTAAAGCTCGTATAATCGGGCCACACCAGCGCGGCGACATAAGTCTGAGTGATGAAAAGAACTCCGACCATCAACAGTGCGGCGATACTCGCCTTTCCTACCGTCTTTCCTCCGCCTTCCACTTCTTCGGCCAGAGTGCTGATCCCGTCAAAGCCGAGAAAGCTCAGGACCGCGATGGACACGGCGCCCATAACCAGGGAGAGATTAAAGCTTTCACTGTCATACAGAGGCTTCAGTGTAAAGCCGTTTCCCGCTCCGGCGGCAACCGCCTTCAATCCGATCACGACAAAGACTGCAAATACGATCAGCTCCAAGACCAGTACGATCTTGTTGAACCGGGCGGTGAATTCGATTCCGATGACGTTGATTACCGTATTGATCAGAATAAAGCCTACGATCCACACCAGTGCCGGGACTGCCGGAATGACTACGCTCAAAGCGGCGGCGCTCACCACATAGAGCAATGCCGGGACGAGGATGTAGTCCGACAGGATCGTCCACCCCGTCACGAAGCCTACCGCTTTTCCAAGGGCCTTGGACGTATAGGCGTACACCGATCCCGAAATCGGATAGGCCTCCGACATGCGCCAGTAGCTGAAGGCCGTAAAGATCATGCCCGACATACCGATCAGATAGGCCAGAGCGACCATGCCCTTCGAAATATCGGCAACGTAGCCATAGATTCCGAAAGGTGCGATAGGAACCATAAAAATAAGTCCGTAAATTACAAGATCGTTAAATTTGAGGACGCGGTTCAATTCCTGTTTATACCCAAAGTCCTCTAAGGTTACTCCTTTATTTGCCTCTTTCATCTTTTACCTCCTGTTTCTTTCCTGCCGGATCACAGCACGCATTCTTCGACGTACTGCTTTGGCATTATAAACCGCACCGTTTTCAGAGGATCGACGACCTGACAGAACTGCAGCTGTCCTACCAGACTCATCAGCATGGCAATTTCGCCTTCCTCCCGCTCCAGCCTGCTCTTTAAAAACCGGAACATATTTTCCGTGGCAGCCTGCACCGCATCTTCAAGGTCTTCCGCCGACGCAATCGCAGACCAGCAGTCCTGGTTTTCCAGCATCGGTCCCTCGATCGATTTTCCCTTGACCACTTCTAGCACAACGTCGATCACAGCAGGGATTTCCAGACCGGAAACACCGATCTCACCGTCTCCCATCACCGCATGGACGTCGCCGCAGGCAAACAGTGCCCCGGGAACTTCCACATTAAAATAGAGCGATGCTCCTTCTGCCACCATGGTATTATCCATGTTTCCGCCGTGGCGGCCCGGAGTTCCCGTATTGATCTCTTCCCGCTCCGGGGCGACTCCGATCACTCCGATCATGGGGCGCACCGGAATTTCTGTCCTGCTGTCAAAGATTGCCTTTCCATCCCGTATCGGGATGATTTTTGTGTGAACGTCCTTTAAGATCCCGCCGAGAATCCCGAGCTCTTCACCGGAGACCACCGTCCCCTTTTCGTCCAGCTCGATCTTTTGTATCGTCACCTTTAAAATATCGCCTGGCTCTGCCCCTTCCACCGAAATCGGGCCTGTCGCGGGATTGATCCGGTCCCAGTCCAACGCCTCCATCTTGTCCTCGGGCCTTCTCAACTGGTTGGAGAAACAGTCCTTCGTATGTATCCTGACCGGCGTTCCCGAAGGGACCTGCAGAACAGGCTCATTGCCCGCTGAAAATTTATAGATCGACCTGTCTGATATAACCTCCATAAAAAACAACTCCTTTCTTTTCCATTTTTTTCTTCTGGTAATCTCATCATTATACTACACGAAATTTTAGATGTAAATCCAACTTTTTTTAAGATATTTTGGTGATATGCCACAAAAATGAGAAAAAAACAGAGCCGCTGCGCCAGCGGTTGATCAACCGCCAGGCGCCGCAGCTCCGCAGCCATACTGTCATTTCACGTATATGCTATATATCTTCCAACTTTGCCCCACAGTTCGGGCAGTAGTTCACATCCAGCTTTATGCTCCTTAAAGTTACCTTCTGCTTCGGCCGATACGCGCATAGAATGCTGCTCACCGACTTTTCATCGAAGCCTACAAAGACCTGGTCCGGACGGGTAAACTGCTCGTCGATACAGGTGCAGCTAAATTTCTTCATATTCCTCGCCTCCCTTTCGTTTTCAAGGGTATTATGGCGCATTTTTTTCAAAATTATTCCTGCCCGTCACCATTCTGGGAAAGCTGCAATCGGGCTAAACCCTCGCCGCGATTTCCAGGGCCGCTTTCAGGTACAGCTCGCTGGCGCTGCGCGGTACTCTCCCGAGAGTTCTGGGCTCCCACTGGATTTCATCGAGATGATCTTCCGTATAGAGATACTGATATGCCCTTACGCCCCGAAACTTCGCAACGGCCATAAATGCCGAGCACTCCATGTCCACGACCCCGCAGCCTTCCGCGATCCTGCCGCGCATATTGCGCACCGTCTCCCGGTAAAGCCCGTCTGTGGTCCATGTCTTCGTTTCCGTAAAAGTCAGGCCCAGCTCCCGCATAATCTCCGCAGTCCGGCCTGCCGTTTCGATCTCGATATAATCGGCCGCTTCCAGATAGTGATAGCTGGTTCCCTCATCCCGGTACGCCGCCGTCGGCACGACGAAGCTGCCCACTTCAAAGCCGCTGCAGGAAAGGGTTCCGCAGGACCCGAAGAAGACAAAGTTTTTTCCGCCCAGAGCAATCGCTTCCTCCATGAGCGCCACCGCTCCGGCGGCTCCCATGACCGTCTTGTAAAAGGCCAGCGGCTTCTCCCCGTATTCCAATCGGTAAAGCGGAATATCGCTTCCCAGATCCAACTCTGCGATCTTCTCGCAGTCGCAGGTATCCAGCATAATATCCAGAATCTGCTGCTTAAAGGTAACGACTACCGTTTCCGGAAAGTCCGCCGCTTTTTCAATGAAGTCTTCCGGATTCAGCACGGCTCTCCTGTCCGGATCAAACGAATCAAATAATGTCATACCGCTCCTACCTGATCTTTCTGATGATAAAGAAAATTCCAAGCCCGACCAAAACCACCGCGAGGAACACGTCTCTGTGCATCCATGGAATGAAATCTTTGACCAGAACAAACACGCCGAAGGCAACCAGAATAATACCCAGCGCGAGAGAACTGGTTTTGCTGCGGTCCCGCCCGTCCCAGGCGCTGTCCCGCTCCCCCGATCCGGAAGAGAAATCTTCCGCCCGGCCCGCAGGATTCGCCGGCACAATGATCGCCGCAATGATATAGGCGATCAGACCGGCGCCTCCCACCAGGGTAAAGATCACCCATAAAAGTCGAATGATTACCGGATCTATGGCGAAGTATTCTCCGATTCCTCCGCAGACTCCCCCCAGAATTTTATCGTTTGCCGATCTGTACAGCTTTCTTTCCATCTTACCAATCCCCCTTATAAAAATCGATTTCTGCACCTTCTATTATACAAGATTATCGGCGGCTGGCAACTGGCTTTCATTTTATCGAAATTTCTTGATGTCACAGCATTTTACCGCAATTGAGAATAGTTCGATGAAATTGTGGTGCGGATTTTTCAGACTGAGGATCTCGCGGACTTTGTTGATCCTGTAACGGACCGTATTCTCATGAACGAAAAGCGCCTCTGCGGTTTTCTTGTAATTGTATTCGCAATCAAGGAAAACACGCATCGTTTCAAAGAGATCTGCATTGTTCTCCTCATCAAATTTCCAGATGGGGTCGAGGATTTCATGATAGAATTCCTCAAATTCGGGTCGGTCTGCAAGGAGCCGCAAAAGCTTTATGATCCCCAGGTCATTATAATATACGACTCTGTCTGCGGATTTGGTCGCCGCCGCCGCGATCGCCTGGTTTATCGCCACTGAGATTTGCACCGGCTTCAGGTTCGGGCCGCTGATGCCTATGGCGGCATTCGGACACAGTTCTTTGATCCGCGCTGCGTGAAACTCCATCTTATCTCCCGGCTCTTCCAAGATGGGATTGCTGTACGAGACAAAGCCCAGGCAGCCGCCTTTGTAAAATACGCCGGAAGAAACGACACTGCTGTTAAAAAAATCGAGGACGGGATGCAGTGACCCTTCCGTCTCATTCTCATCAGGCAATACATAGATCACCGAGATATAATTCATAAATTTTGGATTGATTTCCCGCAGGATCAGCAGCTTATGAACGTCGTCGATCACGTCGTTGACAAGAGAGTCTATCTTCGTTTCCATGAGCGTCCGCTGGCCGTCGGAGATCAGCAGCTCTATTATTTCTCTGATCATCACGGAATAAGGTATATTTACATCGTTCAAAAGGACCGGGAAGTTCATCCGATCGCAGAATTCCACGATTTCACCAGGCAGTTCATGGATATATTCGTCGACAAGGCATAGGCCGCTGGCATTGGTCGCAATCAAAATATTTAGGAATTCGTACATACTGGCAAGGTTTTCTCTTGCGTAATAGAATCCGGACAGATTAAAATCCCCTTCTTTCGCCACCTTATAATCGACAGCGGTGACGGGAGAATCTGCGATGGATACCTGAAGAACGATCTTGTCAAGCGCTTTCGCGCCGGCAAGAATGGCTGCGCCCTTAAAAGACGGAAGGGTAAGTATATTACCGACTGTTACCGACATTTCTGCCTCCCTTATTTCAATCTATGGGCTGTAAGATTTGAAAGTCATAAAAATCAGGTTCAGATAAACTAGCATTTTAATATTACAAAAAAATTGTGATATCAACAATAAAAATCGAAAAATTTTATAAATATCATAATGCTAAAAGAACCCCCTGGTAATAGAA
>CAMJRV010000005.1 GCA_946408315.1 uncultured Bacillota bacterium
AAGGCGGTTTCTCTGAACCTGGAGAAGACCGGAAAGGCAGACGATTTTGTTTTCAGCAGTTCGGCTACAGAAACTCTGGTCAATGAAGTCCTGAACATTGCGGATTACGACTGCAACGTGATCCTTCAGGGGGAGACGGGAGTCGGTAAGGAAAAGATCCTGGAGCTGATCCATAAGAACAGCGCCAGAAAGAATAAGCCCTGTGTCAAAATCAACTGTGCGACGATCCAGGAAAGTCTGGCGGAGAGCGAGTTTTTCGGCTATGAGGCAGGCTCCTTTACCGGAGCGCAGGCGACGGGGAAAAAGGGGTATTTCGAGATTGCCAACGGAGGAATCCTCTTTCTTGACGAGGTGGGGGCTCTGTCTGTGAATCTCCAGTCAAAGCTGCTTCGGGTGCTTCAGGAAAACCAGTTCTACCGGGTCGGCGGTACTGCGCCTATTCATATCAACGTGAGGGTCATCTGCGCCAACAATGTGCCGCTGCGCCAGCTTGTGGAGCAGGGGAAATTCCGCGAGGATCTTTATTACCGCCTGAATATCTGCACGATAACCGTGCCGCCGCTGCGGGAGCGCAAAGACGATATCGTCGTGCTGGCCGCAACCTTTCTGGAAAATTACTGCAAGCGATACGGCGCGGACAAGGAATTTGATTCATCTGCCCTGGCCCGGCTGTCGGAATACGATTGGCCCGGCAATGTCAGAGAATTGGAAAACCTGATTCATCGGACGGTGATCGGCGTAAAGGGCCATATCATCACCGGAGATGATGTGGAAGGAATTCTGAATGAGAACATCTACGAAGATCTGGTGGTCAACCTGAAGCGCAGTATGCGATCTTCGACTCCGCTTGATTTTAATAAAATTATCGAGCAGCAGGAAATCCAGCTGCTCGAATATGCTCTGAAAAAGTTCGGGAGCACGAGAAAGGCGGCGGAGTTCCTCAATATGACCCAGCCCCAGCTCATGCGGAAAAAACAGAAATATAATCTTTAGGAAGGATATCCCGTCAGCTTTTCAAAGGCTTCCACCGGCATGGGCCGGGCGTAGAAGTAACCCTGGGCCATGTGGCAGCCGGACGTGAGCAGGAAATCGACCTGCTCCTGGCTTTCCACGCCTTCCGACAGGATTTTCAGATTCAGGTCCTTTGCGATCCGGATAATTCCGTCTACGATGATCTTATCCTTTTCGGCCATGGCTCCTTTTCGGAAGAACTCCTTGTCCAGCTTGAGCACGTCGACGGTGAGGTCTTTTAAAAGATTCAGCGAAGAGTAGCCGGCGCCGAAATCATCGATGAGAATGGAAAAGCCCAGCTCCTTTAATTTTGAGATCATGGCGACCGCCTCCTCGGCGTCGTTGAACAGGATGCTTTCCGTCAGCTCGAGTTCGAGAAGTTCAGGAGGGATCCGATACCGGTCGATCAGGTCCTTCAGTTGGGTACTGAACTGCGGATACGCCAGATGGGCCTTTGAAACGTTTACTGAAACCGGCATGACGGTTTCTCCCGAATCGATCCATCTGCGGATCAGCTGGCAGACCTTTTCGTAGATGTAAAAATCCAGCTCCAGAATAAAGCCGTTGCTTTCAAACAGGGAGATGAAGTGATCCGGCATGATGAACCCTTCCGTCGGGTGCTGCCAGCGAGCCAGGGCTTCCGAGCCGACGATTTTCCCGGTGGCGATATCGATTTTCGGTTGAAGATAGAACAGAAAATCGCCGTTCTCAAGAGAAGACGCCATGGTGCTCTCCAATTTCTTCTTGTGGAGAAACTCACGGTGGATTCTTTCATCGTAAAACACGAGGGAAGGCTGATGGATATCACCGATGGTCTTGTGGGCAATGTCGGCCTTTCCTACGAGGGAGGGGATGTCCGCCTCGCCCCGGGGCACCTTGTAGGCGGCGCCGGTGAACTGTACCTTGAAACGGCTGTTGAGCCGGGATAGCCGTTTGCTGCACAGCCGCTGGAACGTCAGGCCCCTTTCGGCAACTGCGCTGTCACTTTCATATTCTACCAGGCAGACGAAATTATCGGCGGAAATCCTTGCGGCGCACTCGGTCTCTTTCATGGCAAGATTCAGCTCCCTGGCCACTTCGGCAAGGATGATGTCGCCGGAGCCGTAACCGAAGGTATCGTTGATATAGGAAAACTTGTAGATGTCCAGATAGATGATGGCATATTCCCTATTCCTGGGATTTTTCAGCAGCGCGTAGGCGTCCTGCTTGAACTTGTTATAATTCCAGGTTCCGGTGACGCTGTCCAGATAGGCGACCTTTTCGATCTCCGCGTTATGGCTGTTCTTTGTCCGGATAATGACCATCATGGTAACGGTTGTGATCAGAAACAGGAAGAGGAGCAGCGAAATCAGAAACTGGGGGTTGTCTAAAAAAAGATACTCCAGCGTGATTTCCGGTTTTTTGTTGATCGTATGTGTGAAAATAATGTTGCTCAATTGGGAATCCGGGATGCTCTGAATCGATTTGTTGAGAATGGATAACAGCATGGGATCGGCAGAGTCGGATATGCCGATACAGAGCTGATCGGAAAGATTCACCGCCTCGGCGATGGATAGATTATTCAGCCTGGGACTTTCCAGGAGGTGTTCTGCAACGTAGCTGTTGGCATAGGTGATATCGGCGTCTCGATTGTTGACGGCCTCAAAACATGCCAGGGGGGAGTCGTAATAGATGACCTTTGCGGTGGGGGCCGATTTTTTCACGTATTCGGTCGCCGCCAGATAGTCTTTGGCCAGAGCGGCCGTAACGGTCTCAAGATCCTGCACGTTTTTATTTTTTACGAGCACGATGGAGGCGGAAAGATAGGGACCGGTCAGCGTAAGATTATGCTGGTCCGCCCAGTGGGTATCGTTGTCGATCCCGGTCAGAATGTCGGCCCTGCTGTCCGTGATCATTTTCAGAGAGGTCGAGTAGGAATCGGTTTTGACAAAGGAGAAACGCAGGCCGGTGATATCGCTGATCAGCTTGAAGATGTCGGCGTTGATCCCTGAGAATTGTCCGGTTTCTTCATCATAGTATTCAATCGGCGCCCACAGTGGATCATAAACCGCCTTCAAGGGCTTTGCATTTCTGATAAATTCTTTTTCCTTTTCGGTGAAGATCGGGATGGAAGTCGATTCCCAGTCATAATATCTTTTCCCAAGTTCGTAGTCATAATATGGGTTATTCTCTTTGATTCCGGCCAGCGCCGCGTTGAGAGGTCCCATGATATCCTGGCGGCCTTTCGCTGTAATAAAATAGTAGGGAACCGGACTGAACCGGGCGATGACACGTTCCGTCGGTCTTTTTTCCAGACTGTTCGTGAGGATCCCGTCGACTTTTCCGTCATGGAGGGCCTTGAGCAGAACTGCCTGATTCTCGAGGACGACGGTTTTAACCTGAAAGCCGTTTTTCTGTGAATAGGCATCCAATCCGCTGTTCGGAAGGTCTTGCGGGAGCACGCCCACCGTCATACCGTCGATGGCGGAAAAATCGTTGATGGCCGTTTTCATATTCTCCACGGCGACGCAGAGAACCGAATAGTACAGGCCGACTTCACGATCGGAGTAATCAAACCTCTTGCGAAGCTCCGGAGTGGCAGGTACGGGAGCAAGCAGATCTACCTCGCCCGATGCCAGCATTTCCAGCCCGTGTTCAAGAGTGACGGGGACATATTCATATCTCCAGCCGGTATAATTTGAGATTTCCTTCAGATATTCAAAACCGTAGCCGCCGATCGGTCCGTATCTGTCGTAATCATAAAAATTTGACAGATCGATCTGCGCGACGCGCAGCCTGAGGCCATAGCTCTCTTTCGTGGTGAGCGTAGAAGAATTGTAGCTTCCGATGGGAGAAACGGTATCGGAGGAAGCCTGGGCAGAAACAGCATACGCCGTTTCCATGGAAAAGGCGAAAAAAGCGCCTAGCTGTAAAATGAGCAAAAAAATAGAAATGGTGCGAACTGTACTGTGTTTCATACTAAATCTTTCTCCCCAAAATCATTCCACTTATTCATATTATATAACAGGGAAAAGAAAGATACAATCCGAATCATTTCTATTTTTGATCTTTCGTTCAATATAATTACACGAAAAAAAGAATCGTGCTTCCGAATTCGATTTTAAGTCGCCGCACTTCTTTGAACGCAGGAGTCAGGCTACTTTCCCACGATGATTTCTCCGAATTCGTTGACGCCGATGACCTTCTCTCCCATATCGCGCATCGCCTGAACGTACGCGATGGCGTCGGCTTCAATCCGTTCCCCCGGACAGAGCAAAGGAATCCCGGGCGGGTAGGGGATGATGGAGCTGCCGCAGATCAGACCCTCGCTTTCCGTCAGCCGGACCCTTTTCTTTGCGGTGGGGATCTCAAACATGACGGCCTGTTTCGGTGGGACGAGAGCAGAGCTCCCGCTCTTTGCGCCGATGTTTTCGGGACCGGCGCCCGCGTTCGGACCCGTGTCTGCGTCGGATTTCCTCGCCTTTCTGCTGATCTCTTCCAGAGCGTCGGCAAGCCGGTCGTAATCGGATTTCGTGTTTCCGATGCCGGACATGGCCATGATCCAGTCGCCGGTGAAGAGTTCGATATAGATATTGTAATCTCTCAGAAGAATCTGATCCAGCTGTGCTCCCGTGACGCCCAGCTCTCCCATGCTCAGATTGATCTTTGTCCAATCCAGGCCTTTGATCTTTCCCATGCTCCGTATGCCGGGAATCCCGTCGATCCTGCCGTAGAATTCCCTCAGGTTTTCCGTCCATTCCGACATAAGCTCATGACAGTGATTTTCCAGGATGTCCGCAGCGATGTCCAGAGAGGCCATCAGGATATAAGAAGGACTTGTGCTCTGGATGCTCTGCAGCTTGTCTTCCAGAATATATTGATCGACAAGGTCTGTATTATAATGAAGGACGGCGCTCTGGGTGAGGGACGCCAGTGTCTTATGGGTGCTGTTGATGACCAGGTCGGCTCCCGATTGAATCGCCGAAGGCGGCAGAGCTTCGGAAAAATGCAGATGGGCTCCGTGGGCTTCATCTACGATGAGGGGCTTGCCGTACCGGTGGGCGATTTCCGCAATCGCCTGAGTGTCGCTGCAAATGCCGTAATAGTTCGGACTGGTGATCATCACCGCTTCCGCTTCGGGGTTTTCCATAATAAGACGCTCGATCTCCTCCGGAGAAACGGCGCCGGATATGCCGAATTCGGCAATCGTTTCCGGGTAGACGTAGACGGGCCTGATTCCTCCCAGCGTCAGGGCGTTGAATACGGATTTGTGGCAGTTTCTTGCCATGATGAGCTGCTTCCCCCTGTTTACCGAAGCGAGAATGGCAGCGATATTCCCTCCGCTGGAACCGTTGATCAGAAGATAGGACTTCTTGCAGTCATACAGCCGCGCATAACGATCCTGAACGCCTTTTATCACGCCTTCGGTCTGAAACAGATTGTCCGCCCCGGCGATTTCCGTAATGTCAAAATCCATGAACCGGTCCAGAAACTTATGGTAGCCAAGTCTTCGGTACAGTTGGGACCCCTTGTGGCCCGGCATATGGAAGGAAACCGTATCCTTTTCCACATAATCGGCGAGGAAATCATGGACAGATGTTGAAATTGACATATTCACTCCTCTCCCAAGGTCTCCGCTTCGGCGGAAGCCCTGCGTGTTGATTCTCGGCACTATCATATCACAGATTCCGCGTCATTGACAGGAAGAAAGCGGTCGGTTCGCGTCACATCCTGCATTTCAAAAAAACTTGCACCTTTCTTCAAAATAAATTATAATGCTATCAAATAGTTTGACTATCAAAATAAATTTGAACGCTATCACATTTGCATTTATATTTTTTAATACAGGAGGTACAACTTGGGAGTCGCAATATTAACGACCGGCAAAGCTTTGCCGGCATTAAAGGTAGAAAATCAAAAGCTGACGGAACTCGTTGAGACGGACAGTCAGTGGATCATCGAAAGAACGGGGATCGAATCGAGGCATATCGCTACATCGGAAACGGGGCTTTCTCTCGCTGTCGCAGCCGCAGAGGAGGCGCTGGGAGATATGGACAAGGCGTCGATCGGCCTTGTGCTGGTGGCAACTGTGTCGCCGGATATGCTGGTTCCGTCTATGGGAGCGCTGGTCAAGCGCACGATGGGTTTGGAAAATGCCGTGGCCTACGATATCAACGCCGCCTGCAGCGGCTTTATCTATGGGCTCTGGAACGCGGAGGCCCTGATGAAGACCCACGACATCAAGCGGGCGCTCGTCATCGGCGTGGAACGCCTTTCCCGCATCACCAACTGGGAGGACCGGGGAACCTGCATCCTGTTCGGCGACGGCGCAGGCTGCGCCGTGCTGGAGCTGTCCGACGACAAGCCCGGAATATTAAGCAGTTTTATAAAGAATTACGACGATGTGTCCAATTCCCTTACCGTCGATATGCAGTACCTGCAGACCCCTTTTGCGGATGACGGACCGAAAGAGCCGTATATCCATATGAACGGAACCCAGGTGTTCCGCTTTGCGGTGGGAGCCATCGGAGAAGCGATGGATGCGGTGCTCCGAAATGCAGGGGTCAGAGCCGATGAGGTGAAGTACTACGTGCCTCATCAGGCCAACATGAGAATTATCCAATCCGCGGCACAGCGCATGAAGCAGCCTCTGGAAAAGTTCCAGGTGAACATTCAGACGACGGGCAACGTTTCGGCAGCCAGTATCCCTATGGCGCTGGCAGATCTGATGAAGAGCGGAAAGATTCAGTCGGGCGACAAGGTCATGCTGGTGGGCTTCGGCGGCGGTCTGACCGCAGGGGCGATACTGTTTGAAGCGGTGTAAAGGAGAAGTAAGATAAATGGTAAACATATGTGAATTGCTTGGAATAGAATATCCGATTATTCAGGGAGCGATGGCCTGGATCGCCGACGCCTCCCTTGCATCTGCCGTGAGCAACGCGGGAGGTCTTGGCATCATCGCCAGCGGAAATGCAGAGGCCGAATGGGTACGGAGCGAGATCCGCAAGACGAAGGAGCTGACCGACAAACCGTTCGGCGTCAACGTCATGCTACTGAATCCCCATGCGGATGCGATCATGGACGTCATCTGCGAGGAAGGCGTTCCTGTGGTCACCACAGGAGCGGGAAATCCCGGGAAATACATCCCTAAGCTAAAAGAACACGGGATCAAGGTGATCCCGGTGGTCGCGTCGGTCGCCCTCGCTATCCGAGTGGAGCGAGTCGGCGCAGACGCCGTCATTGCGGAAGGTCAGGAGGGCGGCGGCCATATCGGGGAAGCCACCACCATGGCGCTGGTGCCGCAGGTAGTGGACGCGGTGAAGATTCCGGTCGTTGCGGCGGGAGGAATTGCGGACGGGCGCGGGATTGCCGCCGCCTATATGCTGGGAGCCAGAGGGGTCCAGGTGGGAACCCGCTTCCTGGTTGCAAAGGAATGTACTGTTTCACAGAATTATAAAGATATGGTGCTGAAAGCAAAGGATACGGACACGGTGGCGACGGGCAGAAGCACCGGGCATCCGGTGCGGGTTCTGAAAAACAAGCTGGCGCGGGACATCCTCTCATTGGAGAAGAAGAATGTGGACCTGTCCGAAATCGAGAAACTGGGAACCGGAGCGCTGAGAGCGGCGGTCAAGGATGGCGATGTGGTCAACGGATCCGTCATGTCGGGACAGATCGCCGGACTTGCGAATAAAGAACAAACGGCGAGAGAAATGATAGAAGAAATGTTTGAGGAGGCAGCGGCTGTATATGAAAATAGGGTTACTATTTGCAGGGCAAGGGGCACAATACTCAGGAATGGGTAAAAGCCTGTACGACAATTCGAGAGAAGCGCGGCGGATTTTCGAGCTTGCGGGGCCTGATATCCAGGAATGGTGCTTTGAAGGAACGAAGGAAATTCTGAGGCAGACCAACATTACCCAACCTTGTGTCTACACCGTATCCATGGCTGCCTATGAAGCATTTTTAGAGGAGCTGTCCAAGCTCCCCGAGGAGTCGGTCAACGAGCTGGAGATGGCCGGTATGGCGGGCTTCAGCCTGGGCGAATACGCGGCGCTCACAGCCGGCGGGGTCATCCCGGACTTTGAGACGGGGCTTGCCATCGTGCGGAAGCGCGGCGTCTTTATGAACGAGGCAGGAAAGGATGAAAACGGAGACAACCGGGGCGGCATGATCGCCGCTTTCGGCGAGAGAGAACGCATTCTGGAATGTGTGGAAGCGTCCCGGGAGGACGGCATTCTTGCAGGAGTCAACTTCAACTCCCCGGTTCAGACTGTAGTGGCCGGCGACAGAGACGCTCTGGAGCGCTTTAAGGGCAAGGCCAAAGAGATGGGCCAGATCAAAGCGGTCCCCCTCAGCGTCGGCACTGCGTTTCACAGCCCGATGATGGAGCCGGCTGTCCCGAAGCTTCGGGAATTGCTCCTCGCCGCGGATTTGAAGAAGCCGACGGTAACGGTCTATTCCAATGTGACGGGGAAAGACGTCATGGACGGCTTCCAAGACGGAGAAGGCCGAGGTGAAAACAGCGCGGAAGGTCTCTGGTTTTCCGACATCATGGCAAATCAGGCCCAAAGCCCCGTCTACTGGCAGGAATCCATGGAGAACATGATCGCAGACGGGATCAGTACCTTTATTGAGATCGGCCCCGGAAATACGTTGTCGGGACTTGCCAGAAAGATCAATCACGAACTGATTACGATGAACATCGAGGACCATGAAACCTTGGTGGGGACGATAGATACATTAAAACGCCTGATCGGCGGTGAAACGGTCGGAGATGCGGCCGAAGAAAGCCGTCCGGCGGAAAGAAAAGAGGTATAGCAATGCTGAAAGGAAAGAGTGCGGTGATTACCGGCGGAGTACGGGGGATCGGAAAAGCCATCGCCGAGGAATTTTGCAGGCAGGGCGCCGATGTGCTGCTTTGCTATCGCAGCAACGAGGAAGCGGCAAAGAAGACGGCGGAAGAATTGAAGCAGTACGGGACGAGAGTGGAATTGATCAAGGGAGACGTGGCCGATCCCGCCCATGCGGAAGAAGCGGCGAAGCTTGCGAAAGAGCTGTTTGGAAAGATCGATATCCTCGTCAACAATGCGGGAATCACGAAGGATAAACTGATGATGCGGATGACCCCGACCGATTTCGACGAGGTAATCAAAGCGAATTTAAACGGCAGCTTTTATTTCCTGAACGCCGTTGCGCCGGTCATGATCAAGCAGAAGGGCGGCAGGATCATCAACATCTCTTCCATTGTAGGCGTGCGCGGCAACGCGGGACAGGTGAATTACAGCGCGTCCAAGGCGGGAATCATAGGAATGACCCTGTCTGCCGCCAAGGAGCTCGGGAAACGGGGCATTACGGTAAATGCGGTGGCTCCCGGCTACATCGAAACGGATATGACAGAGGTCCTGACGGACGATCAGAAGAGCGCGATGCTGGGAGCGATCAGCCTGGGAAGAGCGGGCAAGGCTTCCGACGTGGCGAAGGCCGTCGCATTTTTCGCGTCCGAAGGGGCAGCATATATCACAGGACAGGTTCTTGCAGTTGACGGCGGAATGGCGATGTAGCCCGGAACGGCGGCGCCAGATCAAACAAGTTGATTTGAAATGAGGAAAGATATGGATAGAAGAGTAGTAATTACAGGAATGGGAGCGGTAACGCCCCTTGGCAATAATGTAAAAGACTTTTGGGAAGGGATCAAGGCCGGGAAAAATGGCATTGCGACGATCACGCATTTCGATCCTGAAGTACAGAAGGCGAAAAACGGCGCAGAAGTAAAGGATTTCGTCTTCTACGATAAAAAAGAAGCGAGGAGAAGCGATCTCTATTCGCAGTACGGCGTGACGGCCGCGCTGGAAGCGATGGAGGACAGCGGTCTCGTAAGCGGAGAAAACATCGATTCCGATCGGCTGAGCGTCATGGTTGGCTCGGGGATCGGCGGCATCATGACTCTGGAAGGCGAGGTCCAGAAGTCGGCGGAAAAGGGAACCGTCTCAAGAGTTTCCCCGTTTCTCGTCACTTCGGTGATCGGAAACATCCTCGCAGGTAATATCGCCATCGCATGTCAGGCGACGGGAAGCTGCCTGGGGATCGTGACGGCATGCGCGACGGGGACCCACGCCATCGGAGAGTCCTACCGCGCCATCAAGCACGGCTACACCGACGCGGCGATCGCGGGAGCGTCCGAAGCTCCTTTTGCGCCGGTCTGTTTCTCAGGATTTGCCAATATGACGGCACTGTCCACAAGGGAGGACCCGAACCGGTGCTCCACACCCTTTGACAAGGAACGGGACGGCTTCGTCATGGGAGAGGGCGCGGGCATCGTTATTCTGGAAGAATACGAGCGCGCGGTTGCCAGAGGTGCGAAGATCTACGCAGAGGTCGTCGGCTACGGCACGACCTGCGACGCGCATCACATCACGATGCCGTCGCCGGAAGGAACGGGAGCGGCGAAAGCGATGGAAATGGCCATCGCAGAGGCGGGAATCCGTCCTGAAGAGGTGAGCTACATCAACGCCCACGGAACGGGGACCCCATATAACGATTTATTTGAGACGAAGGCGATCAAGAAGGTGTTCGGAGACGCCGCCTATCAGATTCCTGTGAGCTCCACAAAGAGTATGACCGGCCATCTCCTCGGCGCCGCCGGCGTGGTGGAAGCCATCGTCTGCGTCAATGCCATGCTGGACGGCGTCATTCCGCCGACCATCAACCTTCAGGTCCCCGATGAGGAGCTGGACCTCGATTATGTTCCGCATACGGCGAGAAAACAGGAGCTGACCTACACCCTTTCCAACTCATTGGGTTTTGGCGGTCACAACGGTACCATTTTATTAAAGAGGTTTGAAAAGTGAAATTAGATAAAGAGCAGATCAAGGAGATCATTCCCCATAGAGACCCCTTCCTTCTCATCGATGAAGTCATCGAGATGGAGGAGGGAAAACGGGTGGTCGCAATGAAATATGTCAATGGCGACGAATACTATTTTCAGGGCCATTTCCCTCAGGAAAAGGTGATGCCGGGAGTGCTGATTGTAGAAGCGCTGGCTCAGGCCGGAGCGGTCGCCATCCTCTCCATGGAGGAACATCGCGGAAAGATCGCATACTTCGGCGGCATCAAGGAGGCGAAATTCCGCCAGAAGGTCGTTCCCGGAGATACGCTGCGGCTTGAAGTCGTAATGGAGCGTCTCCGGAGCAAGGCCGGCTACGGAAAAGCGAAGGCCTATTCGGGAGATAAGGTCGCATGCGAATGCGAGATCATGTTTGCCATCGGATCATAGATCATAGGAGAATACGCATGGACATAACAAAAAAGTTAGACGACATACTGGTAAGCCTGTTTAACAGCGTGTTGAAAATGGAAGAGAACGCCATCAAGAATTCTTCAAAGCACAACCTCTCCATTACGGAGGTCCATACCCTGGCTGCCATCGGCGCAGGCAAGGCAAAGACCATGACCCAGGTGGCGGCGCGGCTGAAAATCAGCGTCAGCACCCTGACCATCGCCATCAATAAGCTGGTGGACAAGAAATACGTCAACCGGTTCCGCATTCCTGAGGACCGGAGGATCGTGAAGATCGAGCTCACGGAGGAAGGCGCCTGCGCCGTCCGGGAGCATGAGGAATTCCATCGCAAGATGATCGAGGATGTCCTTTCCGAACTGAATGAAAAGGAACAGGGAATTCTGGTCCAGTCGCTGGATAATCTTCACGACTTCTTTAAACGGCAGCGGGTCAAGGCCATCAAGGGGGATGCCCCCATCGGGCTTACGCCGCTGGTGCTGGGAGACCTTACCATACCGGTTCCGATCTTCCAGGGAGGAATGGGGATCGGGGTATCCCTGTCCGGATTGGCCTCGGCCGTTGCGAAATGCGGCGGGGTAGGCGTGATCTCGGCGGCCCAGATCGGTTTTATGGAACCGGATTTCTATACGAATCCGAAGGAAGCCAATGCCAGAGCCCTTGCAAGGAACATCCGGGAGGCGAAGGCGGCCATCGAAAACGTTCCGGGCAAAGGGCTGATCGCAGTCAACCTCATGTGCGCCAGCAGAAATTACGATGAATTCGTTGAAACCGCTGTGAAGGCGGGAGTGGATATGATCATTTCCGGCGCCGGACTGCCTACCGCTTTGCCCGGCCTCGTGAAAGACAGCAAGGTGAAGATCGTTCCCATCGTATCCTCCGCCAGGGCGGCGGCGTTGATCGTGAAGAGCTGGACGAAGAAGTACAACAGAGTTCCCGACGCCATCCTCTTTGAGGGACCGAAGGCAGGCGGACATCTGGGCTTCAAGGAAGAGCAGCTCGAAGACGCCCAGGAGCATTTTTACGAGACGATCATGGAGATCAAGGAGGAGATCGAGGATCTTCCGGACTGTCCTCTTATCGTTGCCGGGGGAATTTATACGAAGGAGGACGTACAGAAAGCGCTGGCGTATGGAGCCGACGGAGTGCAGCTCGGTACACGGTTCGTCACCACAGAGGAATGCGACGTCCATCCCAATTTCAAACAGGCTTATCTGGACGCGGGAGAAGATGATATCATCGTGATCAAGAGCCCGGTGGGCATGCCCGGCAGAGCGATCCGCACGCCGTTCAGCGACAGGGTGGAAGCGGGAAGAATTCCTCCGGAGAAATGCAACCGCTGCCTGATCCCGTGCAAGGCGGAGGAAGCTCCCTATTGCATCACTCAGGCTTTGATCAACGCGGCGAAGGGCGATATTGAAAACGGCCTTGTCTTTTCGGGAAGCAACGCTTACCGGGCGGAAAAGATCGAAACGGTTGCCGATATTTTTCGGGAGCTTACGTCGTAAGAACAGTCACTCTTTTGCAGAAATCACATATGATATATCGTGACCTTTCAGGTGCACACCTGTCATAACACGACAGAGTTTTTCGCACATAGTAGAGACTCTACTAGTTAATTCTGCTGATCCGGGTTTCAGCCCGGCCGACAGAGCTTGAAAGGAGGTTTATATTATGTGTAACTGTAACTGGAACAACAACAACTCGAATAACAACAATTCTTGCCTCAGAGATCTCCGCGATCAGATATGCGGAGAGGTAGAAAGCGAACGAGATAGAAGAAGATGCAGATGCAGAGATCGGGAAGTTGAATCTGATAGAGACAGAAACGAACCTTGCATAATCAGAGGCAGTGAATTCACTTGCGTTTGCTTTAGAAATGGAAGATGCTGGAACTAGGCTAATATGATTGAAGCAAATTGAAATAAATTACGGAAGCGTCGCTCCCTGGAATGAAAATTCTAAGGAGCGACGCTTCCATTTTTCCGTTTAGATCAACCACGCGGGAATGTACCAGTTTTTTTCATCAATTGGAATGATATCCGGAGGCATACAGATAACCGCACCCGTTCCAATCTCTGTTTTCAGGTGAGCGGCGCCGGCAAAAATATCTTCTTCGCCTGGCTCTTCTGCTATGGGCTTTAAGACAGAAAAATTTTTGATCGCATCCTTTGGAGCGGACCCTTTTTTGATCTCCACAGGGGTGAGTACGCCGTCCCGGTAGATCAGCAGATCGATTTCTTTCTTGTTGCTGTCCCGATAGAAATAAAGCGGTGGCTGTTTTCCGGCATTGATATAGCTTTTATAAATCTCGGAGACAACCCAGGTTTCAAAAAACTGCCCGTCCATCGCGCCGCGCTCCAATGTCTCGGGGCTGCTCCATCTTGTCAAATGAGCGCACAGGCCGGTATCCAGGAAATACATTCTTGGCGCTTTGATGACCCTTTTCAGCGCATTGTTGAAATAGGGCGGAATCAATGCCACAAGGCCCGAGGATACTAAAATGGAAAGCCAATGCTTTGCGGTTGGTGCGGACACCCCGATCTCTCCGGCGATAGTTTCGTAATTTACATTTGTGGCCGTCCTGGCTGCAATCGCAGTCATAAAGTTCAGGAAGGATGTTTCGTCTCCAACCTGGGACAGGTCCTTAATGTCACGGCTGATATAGGTTTCGAGATAGGATTCATAATATTGTTCTGAATTTACGGCGTCGTTCTCGTACAGCCGAGGCATTGAGCCTTTGAAAATACGGCCATAGACATCAGAAAGCGTCATCCGCTCGACTTTCTCCATTTGCTTCATAAGCGCCGGAATATTTACCTGAAACGGAGGGAAATGATTCCCCGCAACTTCGCTGTTGCTAAGACCAAGCATCCTGACGATCCCTGCCCTGCCCGCTAATGATTCTGTGATATTTTTCATCATGCGAAAGGTCTGAGAGCCGGTCAGCCAAAAATCTCCCGGTCGCTTTTCCCGATCCACATAAACCTTGATGTAATCAAACAGTTCCGGCGCATATTGAATCTCGTCGATCAGCACGGGCGGCGCGTACCTCTGCAAAAACATCTCCGGGTCTCTTTTGGCAAATGCCCGAATTGTCGGATTATCCAATGATACCATTTTGCGTTCGCTTTCCGCCATGCGGCTTAGAAGAGTTGTCTTTCCTACCTGGCGGGGACCTGTGACGATTAAAACCGGAAAAGTTCGGCTGATATTTTGAATGGTTGGCCCTATGGTTCTTTCGTAATACATGATGCACCTCCTGACTGAAGTTTATCCATGGCGGTCAAATATATGCAAGTCTAAAGTGTGACTTTATTTTTGCATAGAAATGAAAGGAAGTCAAGAGATTTCAAAGGCAACTTAAGCAAATTGAAATAAATTACGAAGGCGCCGCTTCCTGGAATGAAAATTCTAAGGAGCGACGCCTTCGTTTATTGGAAAAATTTTGATATGGCGGATGCTATGATTACTCGGAGAGATGGTTTTGCGCAAGCCTGATAAACTCTCTTTGAATCGATGTTGTATTATTTTTTGATTTGATTCCGATTCCGACGGTCCGATGGAAATCTTCTTCAAATTCTCGGATCACTACATTTTTAGGAAGAAGACATCCCTGCAGTTTAGAGATAATATATACTCCCATGTTGTTTGCAACCATGGCAAAGCTGGCCGCATCGCTTGCGCTGTGATGCTTGACTTTAGGAATAAAATTTTGGTTTTTCAAAACGATATTGGCGATATCGTTCCAGTCTTGCATCTGCATAATAAAATTACATTCGGCTAATGAAGATACCGGAATTTTCTCATAGGACGATAAAGGATGGTCCTCATGCATCGCCAGGCAGATACTGTCCTTGAACAAAGGATAAAATTTAAAAGTATCTGAGGCGGAATCCGTTAAGAAAGCGATATCGATGCTGCCGTTCTGTAAATTTCTTTGTGTTTCAAAAAGAGTATTCTCCTGTACAAATAGCTGGACGTTTGGATACTGTTCGGCAAATCTGCTGATTAAATCGGGAACAAAGCTCACCAACAGGCTATTGGGAGCGCCGATCCGTATTGTACCGGAAAGCATACCGTTTATGGATTCGGCAGCCTCCTTGAGATTGTTTTCGATTTCCATTAGCTGATAACAATAGCTGAGAATTTTTTTGCCGTCTTCCGTAGGTTGTACGGAATCCTTTGTTCGTACCAGCAGCGGAAATCCCACTTCCCTTTCAAAGGATCTCAAGATATGGCTGATCCCTGGCTGAGAATACCCGAGCGCCGTCGCCGCTTTGCTAATGCAGCCCAGTTCTACGACTTTGACAAATGCATGATATTTGATCATTTTGAGCTATCCTCTTATATCATTATCATCCTGCTATTGAACAATTGCTTAACAAATTACGACCATTATATCGTCAGAATTTTTTGGAGTCAACGAAAGTTTATGAATACTTGATATAGAGAAAGTTCTATTTTCAGCCATGCGACAGGGACATATAATACAGGAATAACGAGGAACCAAACAGTCTAAAGAAAGAAAAGGAAAAAGGAAAAGGAGAAGGGTGAAAAGATGTCACAGAATCGGTTTAATGAGTTAGCGATGCAGGCGATCCAGGAAGGGAATGAAGATTTAGTCCTTAAGGTTCTGGATGATGCGAAAAAAGAAGGGATTACGGCAGTTGATCTCTTAAAAGACGGTTTTGGGAAGGGAATGGAGGAGCTGGGCAAACAATTCTCTGAGGGAGAAGTATTTTTGCCCGAGCTTATTATGGCGTCAGAAGCGATGAAGCTCGTAACGGAACGCGTAGAACAGGAACTTTCTGAAACGAACACAAAACTTGAACATCAGGGAGTTATCGTGATCGGAACTGTGGAGGAGGACGTACACGATATCGGGAAAACTATTTGTGCATCCATGCTGAAGTCCTCCGGATTTGTCGTACATGACCTGGGAAAGCAAGTGCCGCTGCAGGAATTTATCGATAAGGCGCAGGAATACGGCGCTGACATTATCGCCAGCAGCGCTTTGCTGACGACAACCATGGAACATCAGAGGACCATCGAGGAGATGTTGAAGCAGCAGAACCTGAAAGACAAATTCAAGACGATGATCGGCGGCGCTCCCGTTTCGCAGGATTGGGCGGATAAGATCGGCGCGGACGGGTATTCTCATGATGCGATGACATGCTGTCAAAAGGCGGCGGAGCTTGTAAAGGAAAAATAATAAATACATAGACCAAAATCAATCCGCACGTATACAAAAGAAAAAGAAATAAGAACAAAAAAGGAGATCAACCACAATGAATAAAAATAGCGCTTATAAAATGAACTATGCGATATTCTGGCCGATAGTCCTTATCATGTTAGCAATTATAGTATTGAGCTTTGTGAATCAGGAATGGTTTGCAAAAGTTATATCAAGTGTTCTTACAGCAGAAGTAATCAATTTTAAATGGACAGTAGGACCTATCGTACTGTTCATGTTTATCACGGTGATGGCAATGCTCTTTCACCCAATCGGAAAAGTTCGCCTCGGAGGTGACAAAGCAAGACCGGAGTATTCAAACTTTTCATACTGGGGGCTGTGCATTTGTTCCACCATTGCGATCGGAATCGTATTCTGGGGCGTGGCGGAGCCGATGAACTACTTTATGAACCCCTGGGCCGGCTGGGGCCTTGAAGCGGGCTCGCCGGAAGCCGCCGTCAAAGCAATTGCACAGACAAATTTAGAATGGGCTTGGGGGCAATACTGCTTGTATGGAATTTTCGCGATCGGAATTGGTGTGGCTGCGTATAATTATAATCAGCCTATGCGGACAAGCGCCTTTTTATTTTTCCTAAAAGGTAAGCCCGCGAACGAGAAGGTAAATACGGTAATCGACATTATTTGCCTAATCGGCATTATTGCGGGAGTTACCTGCTCGCTGGGAACCGGTACAATGCAGATGAGCGCTGGATTAAATGCTATTTTTGGAATAGGCGTAACGAAAGTCCTGTGGCTTGTAGTAGAAACGGTTGTCGTTGTCGGGTTTTTATTGATGAGCATCGGAGGAATCGCAAAAGGAATCAGAATTGTAACGGATCAGAATTTAAATCTCTACATTGTCATATTAATCCTGATGTTAATCATAGGGCCAACGGTGTACATCCTCGATATGCTCACGGAGAGCACAGGGCAAATGTTTGGCACCTTTATTGAGAGCATCACTTACACAGGCGGTATCAACGGCGACGATTCACCGATTTTCTGGATGATATGGCTCTATGTCAGCGCTGCGGCCTTCGCACCCATTGTTGGGATGTTTCTTGCTAAAATCTCATATGGACGTACGATCAAGGAAGTGGCGATCGGTACATTAATTATGCCGTCTCTTATAAACGTAGTATGGTTTACGGTATTCGGTTCTATGGCATTTAACATGCAGACAAGCGGAAGCTTTGATATCTGGGGCGCAATTCAAGAGCTCGGTTTGGAAGCCGCCATGTTCCAGTTCTTTGGTCAGTTGCCTTTCGGCACGGTGTTCCAGGTTGTATTTTGGATAACTATCTTTATATCATTCGTTACTCTTGCAAGCAGCGCAACAACAACAACGGCGATCGCAACTATGACACAGATAAGAGACCTGAAAGACGGAGAAGAACCTCCGATTGCTATTAAAGCCTTCTGGGCAGTATTGATGGCTGCATCCGCATATGTTTTCATTTCGTTTGCAGGAATCTCGGGAGCGAAATCCTTTGCGCTGATCGGAGGACTGCCGACGCTGATATTGGGAGGTCTGGCTACGGTATGCGTTTGGCGGATTCTTAGCATAAAGGCTGAGAATGTAAGCGATGTGAGTGTAAAGGCTGAGATATCGAATGAGTAGGAAAACCGTTTTGAAAAAAGATAGAAAAGGAGAAAGAAAATGAATTTGTTACAGAATATGAAAGTGTTGTCCGATGACGAGATGTACTTAATTCATATGCGTGTTATGGAAACGCTGGAGCAGATCGGCATCATGGTAGAAGAGGAAGCTTCGCTTAAAGTTCTGGAACAGAACGGAGCAAAAATAAACTATGATACGAAGAGAGCGTATTTACCTCCGGAACTGATCCAACATTGCATGACTGTAAAGGGACACAGCTTCACGTTATATGATTCCTTTGGGAAGCGCAGCACTCCCATGGGGGGAAATGTTGTCAACTATGCTCCTTTGGGATATTCCACTACATACGTTGATACGGACGGCGTCTGCAAGCCGGGAACCTATGACGCGCTGTTAAGAGAATCAAAATATGTGGATGTGATTGACGAAGTCAATACGATGCATCCGTCGATTCAGCCTTGTGACAAACCGGCGCCATTGCAGGATATGTATATGGTGAAAGCAATGCTGGTCGGGACAAGAAAGCCGATCCACTGTGTTGCAAATTCAGAAAAAACAGCAGAAGGAATTATCCAGCTCCACGCAGAAGTCGCCGGCGGTCTCGATAATATCATCAAGAAGCCAAGACATATGTTCAACCTATGCACGTTCTCTCCGCTGGGAATTCGAAAGGACTGCTGCGAGGTGATCCGGCAGGCGGCGAAATATAACGTACCGTGTATGTTCAGCACAGGAACGATGGCAGGCGCGACAGCGCCGGTAACGCTGGCGGGCTCCATGGTTGAATCTCTGGCGGAGGTTATCGGCCATATCGTTTTAGCACAGGTTCAAAAACCCGGCTTGCCTGTTGCCATGCTCCACGCGTCGAGAATCTTTGATATGAGATATGCCGCATGTACGGTGGCGACCCCTGAGTACATGGTCATGAAGGTGGCGGCTTGCCAGATGGCGGAATATTATAAAATTCCAATCGGGGCCATCGCTCTGTGCTCCGATTCCAATGATTTTGACGTTCAGTACGGATGGGAAAAGTTCGCCTCCTCGTTCATACCGAGACAGGCAAAAATGAACATGATCTTCGGGATGGGAATGTATTCTCAGCTGAATCAGTTCGGATTTGCAGGGCTTGCAATCGACGCCGAAATCATACGGGTTGTAGAGAGAATTGCAAGGGGCATGGAGGTAAACGAAGCCACCCTCTGTTTTGATATCCTGGAGGCGGAAGCGGAAAAGGCAAACTTCCTTTATAATCCACATACGATCAATAACTTTAAAACTGAATTTATGACGCCGATCCTGTCGGACCGTGCTCCGTATACTACATTTACAAAACGTGAGGGCAAGAATAGTATGGTGGACAGAGCGGTCAAGCAGCTGGAAAAGTATGAAAAGATGTATGATTACACGAAGGGACTTGAAAAGGAAGAAGCGTTGCAGAAGATTATTGACGAGTACAAGTAAAATCTAAAGGGTTATTCCATATAACTATTGCAGGCCGTACGGGTCTGCAATAGTTATTATAGGTTAAACCGCATGCTTTGAGGAGTAAGAAATGATAATAGGCTTGATAATATTATTGATTGCAATCTTAATTCTGCCGTTTTTTATAAAACAGGTAGAGCATAATTTAGAAATATTTTTGTTCCTTATGGGTCTGATCGCAGTGACGATAACAAAGCTTTTATCTGTCGAACTGTTTGTACATATTTTTCAGAATGAAATGCTGTATTTTATTACAGGGGCTGTATTGATCGCAGGGATTCTATTTAAATTTACGGCAAGCCGGATCAGAGCGGGAATGGAGCGGGTCGTCGGATCGGTGCCGATTTCTGTTATTTTATTTCTGGCAATTGTAATACTGGGGGTTGTTTCCAGCATTATTACCGCGATTATTGCGTCGCTGGTATTGGTAGAGATCATACAGGCGCTGCCGGTCGGACGAAAATACAAGGTGGAATTCTGCGTCATATCCTGTTTTTCCATCGGTCTTGGCGCGGCTTTAACTCCGATCGGAGAGCCACTTTCGACGATTGTCGTCTCTATCCTAAGCCAGGATTTTTTATATCTAATTCGATCTCTGGGAGTGTACATTATTCCCGGAATCATAGCACTCGGTCTGTTCGGAGCCTTCTACGTCGGGAAGAGAGCGAAGCTGATTGACAAAGAGCAAATCGAGATAGAAGCAAAAGAGCACCGCTGTTATATCGAGGCGGATACCTATACCGATATCGTTACAAGGGCATTGAAAATTTTTCTTTTTGTTGTAGCTTTGGAACTGCTTGGAACAGGATTTAAACCGCTAATCAATACTTACATCATCCATCTGGATAGCATGCTGCTGTACTGGATCAATATGATTTCTGCAGTTCTCGATAATGCGACTCTCGCGGCGGCGGAAATCAGCCCGATGATGAGCCAGGAGCAGGTAACGGCAATCCTGATGGGTCTTCTGATCAGCGGTGGAATGCTGATACCCGGAAATATCCCCAACATCATTTCGGCCTGCAAGCTGAATATCGGGAGCAAGGACTGGGCGAAGCTGGGCGTTCCTCTGGGCCTGATTATTTTGCTGGTATTTTTTATGGAACTATTTGTTTTAAAGACGGTATCCGGCTTGTTTATATCGAGGCTATAATGCTTCAAATTAATTTTTTTCATTGACGTAAGTTAGCGGATATACTAAATTGAATATAGGCTGGCACCCCGAATGCCGGAAGAAGCCTGAAATGCAGAGGAGGTATATCCATTGTTAGAGGCCTTGGAGAAAGAACTATATCTGGACATCAATGAGAAAAGCCGGAGACGGATCATAGAAGTCTTTGAACTGGCAAAAACGATTCAATTGCCCGTGGTCGACAATCGAAAGGTGGTCGGCATTCTGGATCTGTTCGTTTTTCTGGATCATATGAATAAAAATATCAGCCTGGCCGATTTGATGGAGCGGGATATTATCGTGGCGGGAGAACACCGCAACGTCTTTACCTTTAAAAATTCAAAGCAGCAGATCCTGCCCTTCGTCGATGAAAACGGAATCTTTTCCGGTTTTGTCAACAAGCTTTTTCAGAAATGTTATTTGCCCAGCGAGGAGTATATGCAGGTTGTGGAAAAGAACCTGGAAGGCGTTCTCGACGACGATGCGGAGGTGGACTACGACAAATTGGAGAAGAGCTTTTCCGCGATCTTTGAATCGAACTATGACGGGATCTATATCACGGTGGACAAGGGGACGACGCTGAGCATCAATCGGCACTGTAAATATGCGGAAGGGATCACTGCGAACGATATTTCCATCGATGAGAGCGCGATCAACGTCTCTTTTGACGAGCATACGGTGTCGAATGAAACGGTCAATGTGATACAAAATATCCAGAAAAGAAAGGAAATCAGCGTATCCGACGACGTGGTCTCAGACGGAGGGATCATCCGGGTCATCAATAACATAAAAGATTTCGACAAGATAAAAAATGAGCTGAAGGAGACCCAGAAGCTTGCTGAAAAATATCAGAACGAGCTGGAATTTCTGCGGTGGGAGCAGACGGAGCCGGAGGACATCATTGCCCAAAGTCCTGAAATGAAAAAGGTGATCAACCTGGCCGTCAGGGTTGCCAAGGTAGACTCCACCGTGCTGATCCAGGGTGAGTCCGGCGTCGGCAAGGGGGTATTGAGCAAGCTGATCCACAACAGCAGCGAACGGAAGGACGGGCCGTTTATCAAGATCGATTGCGGATCGATTCCGGAAAACCTGCTGGAGTCGGAGCTGTTCGGCTACGAGCCGGGCTCGTTTACCGGTGCGGAAAAGAGCGGAAAAATCGGTCTGATCGAG
>CAMJRV010000006.1 GCA_946408315.1 uncultured Bacillota bacterium
TTGAACGTTCTTAGTTCCGTCAATTTTCGATAAGATCGATTTGAAATCCTGGGCAACCGTGTTCAGATCATCAAGATTTTCCCCTTTGAGCCTTACGGTGATCGGGTCGTTGCTTGGCGGCCCCGAGCTGAGCTCTATGACTTCAATCTTTGCGCCCACGATGTACTTCAAATCTTCCCGAAGCTCGGCCGCGACATCCATACTGGTTTTATCCCTTTCACTGTTGTCAACAAGGTCGATGGTGATTCTCGCATAGGTTGGATTGGTTGAGTCTCCTCCTGAAAAATCATCGTACGAATCCGCCATGGCGTTCCGATACTGCTCGTGAATGTTTTGATCTCCTTATATTTAAAAAGCTTTGGCTCTATTTGTTCGACGATACTCTTTGTATCTTCGATGATCGTGCCTTTCGGCGTAGTCAGGTCGATATAAAGCCGGTCCTGATCATCGTTCGTAAACATTGCCACCTTTACAACACCGAGCGGAATCAGGGAAATGCTCAGGATTAATGCCGCGATAGACAGCGCGATCAGTTTTCTTCTTTTTCCCTTATGTGTGATCAGATCCCTCAGAAATACGCTGTATTTTTCAAGCAGTCCATTTCCCTCCGCGGTTTCATGTTTTTTGAATATCCCCAGCCCGAACTCCTTCATATACATCAGCGATCCGAATAAGAGGGCGGAAATCAAGGACAGGATTCCCGGCAGCCCTGTTTCGTGATCTGTAAATGCCAGCCCCGAAAGCAGAACGACAATGACGATCGGCAGGATCTTGCCGATCTTGCCTCGATTCTTTCTCTGCGCCTCTGCCTCATGATGTTCATCAAGAATCATCGCCGACATTCCCGGAGTTACCAGAATCGCCGAAATAAGCGAGGCGCTCATCAGAAAGATAACGACAAGCGGGATGCTCTGTATGTATTGACCTATAATACCGGTTGTCAGCAGCAACGGTGCAAAAGATGCCAGAGTCGTGAAGGTGGAAGAAGCCACCGCGGGCGAAATCTGGTTTGTTCCTGCTACTGCCGCGAGCTTGATCGGCACTCCCTTTATTTTTAATCGGTCAATATTCTGCATAATAACGATCGCGTCATCCACGATCATACCAAGGGCAAGAACGATGGCAAACAGGGTTATGAAGTTGAAGGTCATCCCGTATGCATTCATCAAACCGATGCAGGCCAATACAGAAATCGGAATCACCGTACTGACGATCAATGATTCTCGAAGTCCGATAAAGAGAAACAGTACGATTATTACGATAAAAAGTCCGTTTCTTGCCTCTCTCGTGACATTTCCGAGTTCCTGCTTGACATAGACAGAGGTGTCTCCTACCACCTCGATCTGAACGTCGTCCGGAACCGTATTTCCTTTCAATTCCTCAAGTCGTTTGTGTATGCCGGCGCTAACGTCAATAACGTCCGCATCTGTCTTCTTTTTTATGGAAAGTGCTACACAATTCTGTATACTTGGATTGTCGGAGTGCATCTGAAATACAGTTCGCGAAAAGGTGGTCTTATCCTTATACCCGTCCTCAATGGTTGCAATATCCCGGAGCAGAAGCGGAACGCTCCCGGAATGTGCGACTACAATATTGCCGATTTCCTCAGCGTCCTTAAATTCACTATTCACACTGATCTGATAGTATTTGTTGTTCACTTCCAGATCGCCGCCCGGAATATTCACATTGGAAAACTGGATGGCGTCTTTGATCGAGCTGATCGAAAGCTGATACTGAGCGAGCTTCTGCGGGTCAACGATCACTTTAATCTCCCGCTTCATATCGCCGATCAGCTTCACCTCCGAAACCCCATTTACATTTTCCATTTCTTCCTGCAGCTCTTTTGCAAATTTTGTGAGCTCAATATCTCTGTATTTGCCTGAAAGGGTAAGGAGCATGATCGGCGCGTTATTTGTTTCGATTTTCTTTACGATAGGTGTATCCGCATCGCTTGGCAGATCCGCCTTCGCCTCATCGACCGCATCTTTCAACTCGTTTATTTTTTTATCTATGTCGACTCCCTGCTCAAACTCAACAAAAATCCCGCTGAAGCCATAGCTGGAGCTTGACGTTACCGTCTTGATTTCGCTGATCTTGTTTACCTTTGATTCGACCTTGTCGGTGACAAGCTTCTCCATTTCTTCCGGTCCGGCTCCCATATAGGTTGTCATAATATACCCATACGGAAGCACGATTTCGGGATTCAACTCCCGCTTCAGTGAGGTATAAGAGCCGACTCCCCAGATAAGCACCATAATAATCATCATGATAACAACTCTGTTCTTCTTGATAAAGAAACGGGCGATCCTGCCAAGGAAATTTTCCTCTTCCCTTAGTTCCGGGATTTCCTCTTTCAGTTTTTCCATGTCTACGAAGTGTTCTTTTTCATGCAAGTTTTGATTTTCCTCCAAATTTATTCCCACCTTCCTGATACAACTTTCATATTTGCCAATCCATTTGTAAAAGAACCTACTATAATATCAATATCCTTTTGAGGCGTTTCCAATTTTAACCTATAATTATTAAAGCAACATTAAAACAAAATATATATATTCTTGGATTTACTTTAAATTTTATAAATTTTGCACTGCGGACGAAGTTCAGACCACAAAAAAGAACCATCGGCGCACCGATGGTTCTTTCGGAATACGTATCTTAATCTGTAATCGAAGCCGCTATATATCGTTGCAGCATCGTGGCTACCTCAGCACGGGTAGCATTGGCTTTGGGAACAATGGTAGTATCGGTCCGGCCCTGGGTGATGCCCTGTTCAATCGCCCAAGCGGAGGCTTGCCTCGCGTATTCGGAGACCTGACGGCCATCATCAAATCTGTCGAGGGTGCCGCGGCCTCCGGGACTGCCTGCAAAACGATACAGCATTGCGGCCAACTGCTCACGCGTGATCTCCCGATCCGGTGCGAACAGATTGCTGCCGATACCGGTAACAATGCCCGATTGAGCCGCCCAGGCTATCGCGTCTGTATAATACTTACCGCTGTTCACATCGGTAAAACCGCTTGCCCCTACTGTGGGTTCGCCTGCCAGCCGGTAGAGCACCGTGGCCAGCATACCCCGCGTCATTGCCTTACTGGGCGAGAAACCTCCGTTCCCCGTACCGAGGAACAGCTCACGGGCAGTCACAAAAGCGATGGCATCTTTTGCCCAAGCCGCCTGATTGGTATCGTTAAAGCTCATTCCATTCTGCACGATCTTAATTGATACATCACCGGTTACCGGCACATTGAGCACTCCGTCTCCAGCAACCGAGCCCTTGATAATCTCTTCCGTACCGTCTTTATGGATGATGATGGCCACCGTGCCGCCATCCGCGTTCTTCATAGGAATGGAAACCACCGCCCGCTTAACGCCGCTGCCCAAAGTGATCTTTCCGGTGATAACGCCGGTCTTGGGTTTATTAATCTCAGCTACAGTTCCATCAGGGGTTTTTACCGTAATCGTCTGATTCCCGGTTGCGTTGTCGGTTACTGTGGTAACCACTGTACCATCCTTCAATGTTTCTTTAGTAGTCTGCTGTGTTTCTGCGGGAAGCTTCGCTTTGCTTCCACCGTTGCCGCCGCTGCCGGAGGAGGAATTGCTCTTGACTGTCGTCGAACCAATTAAGTTTGCGCCAAGGTCCGCATCCCAAATGTCATCGCCCTTGTTCGCAAACCGTATGCTGCGCTTGTTAAGGGTAGTTTCCTTAGGATCATTGATCTTCAGGTAAATATCATAGTCGCCGGCAGGCAGCTCACCAAATGTGCCCATATTAATTGAGAAGTTCAAATCACGGTATGCAGCGGTATTGCTTGCCCTGCTGTCCAAATCAGGCCGCCAATCCCTTGCGTCAAGATTCGTAAGCGCCGTGTAGGACTCACCATCTGTTTTGGATTTCAGAATAGCCGACACATTTTTCTTGTTTACGATATTACCAAAGCCGACGTTTTGGATCTTCCCTTCGAACTCCAGGATACCGTTCTGCGCTACCCATTCGCTTGCGTTAGCCTCACGCAGCACCAACCGGTAGCCCAGCCTGTCGCGCCAATATTCCGCTCCGGTTTTGCCGTCATACACCGGGTCAAAGATCGCGTATTCAGTTTTATATGGTTCCTCATACGCGTTCGTCATCTTTGCCGTGACGTTTTCTTCCGTGTAATGAAAGGCCCCCCATCTATTATGAACACTTTTTTCATAATCCGCATTCAGATAAACTGTTTGGGCATAGGAGGCTTCCCAGGCGACAAACGGATACGTGTTCCAAAGGGTCGCATCGCCTTGCGCTTCGCCGCCATAGAAGTTGTTTTGATTTCTGATCCAGGTCATAACCCTGCCGCGATCATAAGTATCCGCATCTCCAAGCGGGTCATCCGGCCATCCGGCCCCTTCGGAAAGCGAACCCCAGTCATTGGGATAGTTGTCGCCTTCGTCCTCACCATATCCATAACTATCGTTGAAGAAACCGAAACGCGCTTCTGGGGTACCCCGTTTCGGAGCCGGTATTTGATCAATATTTTCGAATGTATAATTTTTCCTGTAAGCATCATTATACCATGACAGGAACGCACCTCCCTGCACGATAATCGAACGTGATTCAGGAACGGCGTCCAGCCATGCGTTCAAAAGCCAGGCGTAGGCTTCCGGACTAGTACCAAAGGTTGTCGAGTGCATTTCTCCCCATGGACCGAACATGCCCCCGTCAACCCCCATGATGACGTCTTCATATTCATGAAGGATAGGTTTCAGCTGGGCAATATGCCCTAGCAAAGTTGCTTTATCCGGTTCAATATCCGCTACGAGCCGGTCAACATAGTCATCCTCCGGATGTTCAACATCAACCCAGCCATAACCGGCGCCGTCATAACTAAAGCGCACCAGGGCAACTCCATTACCGTCTCTTACCTGTTGTAGCTTATCCCTTATGTAAGCAAGAGCATCCTCTGTTAAGGGTTGAGATGTGCCGTGGGGCCAAGTGGGCAAAACGTTTTCCTGCCAGTAATCAAAATGGGTATCATAGGCATATGGCGCTGAATCCCCTCTTGACTTTATCGATACATCTGCAGGTGCACGATAACTTGCATTATATCGAGTACCTCGCGATGTAAATGCATTGCTCGAAAAGTTTCTCAAATCAAAATATACATGACTGACGCGGGTAGTGACCTGGGCGCCGCCCACAGTAACCGGACTATTTCCGACATTCATAGTGCCGGAACCTGAGCCGCTTATCGGTACTACCATCCCATCGTTAGCCCTGTAAAACCCTCTGTCCGGATTCGGAACGTCAACGGGATTCTCCGTATAGTCAAGATCCTGCGACACAAGCGGCGCCGAAGAACCTTCACCGGGAATACCGCCATGAGCAAGCCAATAAGCCTCAAATTCATTCCAGCCGCCGCTTTTAGCACTTTGCCTACTATAGACGCCTACGTTGTCCAAATATACGCCGTCAAATCCCTGATTAATGATCCGGTCAATGGAAGATGTGTTGTCTCCGGTCGCTATATTTTTATATTTTCCGCCGCCGTTGATAATAATGTTTCTCCACTCCGGATGCCACCACTGCACTACGGCTTCTTCCGCGTAGTTTCCGCCGTAGCCCAAGGCCAGCCACACGGGAGCGTTTTCGGGAGGTGAATAGACAAAGTTTGGACTTGTACCGGTTATCTTGCCGGACTTCATACTCCGTTCTGTATTCGGATTAGTGGGGTCTACCCATACCCAATTATCCTGGCAGTACCAACGGTTCTGCTCCGCCGAGCCGATGCTCAAATAGGCGATAACCTGCCGCCTGCCGCCGTCGGGTTTCACCTTAAGGCTATCGATTTCTCCCTTTGTAAGCGGGGTTTGGTTGTTAGGCAGTGCTCTATGATTGTAAAACGAGTCAATATAAATGACATCATAGTCTGACTCTCTGAGCGCGTTAAGCCAAGTCTCTCGGCCGGCATTTTCAGCGAGACCTGCTTCTCTCCACCACCAGTCCCATTCGTCCCCATGTAGACTTATGACGTTAGCAACATCTTCAGACTCTCCGTCTTCTCCTGCCACCGGCTGATACTCGCCGCCTGCGGAGGGAACCAACAAGCCGCAGCCGTATGAGTCATATATTCTGGTCCTATCGCCGTCCTCGCCTTCTGCAACGACCGCTGCTTCTTCATCGTCCCATGTTTCCCAGGCATCGTAAGGCCGGCTGTTGATATTGTACAGATAATTTTGTGCGACAGTCAGCTTATCAACCTCCCTGGCGCTGTCTATCCTGCCGCCAATCCCTATCGTAGCCGGGTCCTCGACCCAAAAGTAATCCCCATTTTCCGCCCAGCGCTTGCCTTTAAATAAAGTTTGAGCTAACTCCCCGCCGATACGCGGATACGGAATAATGCCCCATGCACTGGCTCTGGCATAATAATTGTCAAGCTGCTCTTTGGTGTCGCAAACAGTAGTATCGGTAACCAATAAGCCTTCTTCAACTAATTTCATGTATTTTTTTTGGGTCTCATTCGGAGTAGTTACGCTCTTATTTCCTACCATTCCTTCAATTCCCCAGCCATCAACCAGCGAAATGAGGCTCTTTTGCACCCCTTTGTTCCAATCGCCGTCTATAAAGGCCAGATTAATCCCGTCCTGTGGAATAATTTTAAAGTCCGGGTTTCTGGACTTCGCATGGAGGGCAAGTTCCATAATAAACGCCTGCATCTTATGGGTACGCCCAACCAAGCCGGGTTCACTCGCATATAGCTCCTTAATTTCCGCCTTTAAAGCCTCCTCTGTGGTTGGCTTCTCCCCGGCAAACGTGGGAACGGCTCCGAGGGTCAGCGCCAGCGTCAGGATCAGCACGCAGGAGATAACTTGCTTGAATTGTCTTTTCATCATGTACTCCTTTCAGTTTTTTGACATTGATTTGATATTCATATGCTCTGCCTCCGAAAAAAGGATGTTATGATGTCATAACAACTTGTCTTATAAAAATTTCCCTCCTTTCCATTATTGGCAAAGCAGCCCTACAGTTACTTGCCCCCAGTGAGGGCGATTCCTTTGATAAAGTGCTTCTGAAAGACAAGGAACAGGATGGTCACCGGCAGCATTACGAGCGCCGCCGCAGACATGGTCGCACTCAAATCGTTGCCATGCTGTGTGGAAAAAAAGGAGAGGGCTACAGGCAGCGTCATGCTGTCCACTTTTTCCAGCATGATGAGGGGCCGTAGGTAATCGTTCCAGCTCTCCAAAAATGTAAATATCGCCAGCGCGGCAAGACATGGCCGCAAAAGCGGCAGAATAATCGTGAAGTAGATTCGCAAATCCCCCGCCCCGTCAATTTTGGCAGCCTCACAGATGCTGTCGGGAATATCCTCACAGAATTGGCGGCACAAAAATATGCCAAACCCTGACACCATCATAGGCACGATGAGCGCCGCCAGGGAGTCATAGAGGCCCAAGGTGTTGATAATGAGAAAGTTCGGTATCATCGTCACGGAAAACGGTACCATCATCGAGGCAAGGATAAGCCAAAACAGCAGATTTTTAAGTGGAAACCGATATTTGGCAAAGATATACCCTGTCAGGGAGCTGGTGAGCAGGACAAGCAGTGTCACCGACGCCGCTACCACAAGGCTGTTAGTGAACCATTGGAAAAAAGGAGACCTTGTAAGCACCTTGATATATCCGGATATACTCCAGCTAATCGGCAAAATTTTGTCGGGGTTTTTCATGATTTCGGGCGTGGTTTTAAACGATGTAAGCAGCATCCAGATATAGGGCATAACGACCGCGAAGACTACAACCGCTGCAACCAGCATACCCAAAACATGGAAAGGCGTAATTTTTTTCCTATGTATCATGTCAGTACCTCCAATCCGTACGGCTGATTCGCTGGGATATGACTGTAACAACTAAGATTATGAGAAACAGTACCAGTGCGATGGCCGAGGCGTATCCCATATTCTTATATTTAAACGCCTCCTTGTATATCTCCAGGGTCAACACCATGCCGACGTTGTTGGGACCCCCGCCGCCCGGACTGCCGGCCGACCGGCCCATGATTTCAAACTGAGCAAACATCTGAAAATGGGAGATTAGCGTCATGGTGATAACAAAGGCGGTGGTACGTCCCAGAAGCGGCAGGGTTATGAAGAAGAACCGCCGCAACGGTCCCGCACCGTCTATTGCCGCGGCGTCCATAAAATCCTGGGGAATCCCGTCCATGCCTGCCGAAAAGATGATAATGTTGTATCCAATATCAGCCCAAATCGTAAAAAGAATAATGGCGGGGAGCAGCCATGCCGGATCTCCCAGCCAGTTATGCGTGGGAAGGCCCATGCTGCTAAGAATGTTGTTAAACAGTCCGTATTTGTTGGCATACATCACTTTCCAGACAATGCTGGAAGCGGCGAGCGGCGCCACGATCGGCATAAAGAAAATCACCCGCATGAAAGACCGTGTTTTATTGGAACGCATCGAACTGATTGCCTGTGCAATCAGAAGCGCCAGTATGATATTCAGCGTAACCGTGACAAGCACAAAGACCACGGTATTTTTCAATGCAACAAGGAACACGTCGTCGCTGACAAGCTTTTTAAAATTGTCCAGGCCGACGAAAGGGCTGTTCACGGCCAGGGGATCGTAATCAAACAGAGAGACTCCGAGTCCGATCAGTATGGGCAATAGCGTAAACACGATCATGCATATAAAAATCGGCGTCAGAATTGTATAGACAAACCTATTATTTTTCATACCAGCCTCCACCACGCATTGGGGGAGGCCGGCATCCAAGCCTTAGACAGGATGGATACCGGCCTTGTGAATGTTTTTATTGAATGTTCTGATTCAGCTTGACAACGGCTTCATCGATAGGAGTATTATTTTGAATGATGTCTGCATACATGTTGCAGATAGACTCTTTCAGAACATCGGTGTTGATGGGGCCGATAAAGGATGCGCCGTCCAGAACGTCCAGGATAGGTTTTGCATAGGGCACGGCTTTCACAAAGGCCGGATCATGTGCCACGGACTTGCGCGGAGGAATCATGCCCCGGTCTATGTTGAGCTGAAGCAGGTTCTCGGGACGCAGACAGAAAGAGACAAACTTCCAGGCTGCGTCGGTATATTCTGAACCGCTGTTGACTGCCAATCCCCAACCCGTCTCGGCTGCCCAGCGCTTCTCTGTTCCATAGAAGGGCATCGGCACATAGGAGAATTCCTTACCGTATGTAACGCCATATTCCTCTTCCCCCACCGGGATGCTCCAGATGCCGCGGGGCACCATAAGGGCCTGGTCAAGGAAAAGCCAATGGAAGTTTTCGATATCCGAACCGGACAAGCCCTCAATGTTGGTAACTTTATTGACTTTTACGTAGTCTACCAATTTTTTCAGCGTCTCCTTGGCAATTGGCGTGTCAAAGTTGAAAGTTCCGTCTTCCAAATAGGTGCCGCCGGAGGATAAAATCATAGACAGCCAGGTATAGGGCAGCGAGTCAAAGGAGATGAAGTCAAACCCTCTCATATCAAAGATATCGCCTTTTGAAACCGAATGTTTCGTGGCAAGGGTAATCATCTCATCCCACGTACCGGGATAAGACAGATTGTGCTCGTCAAAATAGAGCTTATTGACCAACAGGCCGCCGTATTCTGCATTGAACTCCATAGGCACGCCGTAGTAAGCGCCGTCATGCTCAAACGCGCCCAGTACCGGCTCATAGCAGTCATTCAGCAAATCGTTTATCAGTTCGTCCGGCACGGCGGAAAAGACGCCGGTCGGCGCAAATTCATAGGCCCAGCCGCCCCACAGTTCATAAATGTCGGCGCCTCCCGACTTGGAGAGCAGCGAGGTCTGTACCTTCTGTTCAAAATCGTCATACGGAAATGCCTCCACATCAATTTTGATGTCTGGGAATTCCTCTTCAAACGCAGCGATCAATTTGTCGTTAGAGATATTCCAGGGCGTCTCCAGATGGGTCCAGTATTTCAGCGTGACGGTTTTACCGTCGGCGGCCTTGTCATTTGAGGACTTGCCGTTCTGACAGCCGGTCAGCAATGAAGACAGCATCAGCAGGGCGAGCAGCAAACATAGAACCTTCCTTTTCATATCTTTCCCTCCACAATATAATAGTTTGCGTCAGTCGGTTATCCGGCCGACATTGATACAACAAAACATCAGATACCGGGCTATAGAGTGAGCGAGTTAAAGTAGCCAAGAAAATCTTTATTTTTTTGTAACATTTCCTGAGTCATTTCACGAATTTCGGCCATGGACAGCACGCTGGCCGTCAGCGGGTCGAACAGGATGGATTGAAATACCTTTCGGGGATCCCCTTCGAGGGCGGCTGTGACGGCCAGTTCTTCACAGCGCGCAGAAGTATTCACCAGCACCGCCAGATGGTCGGGAAGCGGGCCGACGGAGAAGGGGCGTATCCCTTCTTTGGAAGCCAGCATCGGAACTTCGACGCAAGCCCCCCTGGGCAGATTGCTGATAAGTCCTTGGGTATTCGGCAGATTGCCGTTAAATTCAAAGGGCGTATGATCGCCGAACAGAGCGTTGAAGATATTGGCGGCATATTCCTCCCCTCTGGTCAGATCGATGTCGGGAGAATCTAGAATGGTTTTAAACTGTGACTCCCAGGTGTTCTCCTTTTCTATATATTCTTTGAGAATATACGCGTACTCGCCCGGGTTCCATCCCGTCCCATGGGTACAATATTTTTCAATCAAGTCGGGGCGTTTGCGAAACCATGCATTGTACTCGGAGTTGTGCCCGGAGGACTCTGTGGGATAGTAGTCGAGATGCCGGAACATTTCGTTGCGTACCGGCTCTTCATCGGCGATCTCAGGCCGGGTGCGAACAGCCTCTCTGAGCAGCGGATAGGCGTCCTCTCCCTTCCACTTAAAATCCAGATAAAACGCCTGATGATTGATGCCGGCGCACGTGTATGTAACATCGTCCGTGTCTGCGCCCAGCCAGCCTGCCAGCATACCCGCCGTCCCTTGCACACTGTGACAAAGACCGGTGATCTTCACCTTCGTCTGACGCTGCAGGTAGGCACACAAAAGCGCCATAGGGTTTGTGTAGTTGAGCACCATGGCATTGGGACAAAGCTCTTCGATGTCCCGAATAATTTCCAGCATGACGGGAGCGGTCCGCAAAAAACGGAAAATACCCGACGGACCCCTGGTATCGCCCACGCAGATATCTACGCCGTACTTTTTCGGAATTTCTATGTCGTGTCTCCAGACGTCAACACCGCCTTGCAGGATGGTAATCAGCACGCCGTCGGAGCCTGCAAGAGCCTGTCTGCGATCAGCCGTCGGATGCACGGTGGCCTTGTACCCGGCCAGCCGGATCATCTTTTCCAGCGCTCTGGCCGCATAGTCCAACCTGCCCTCGTGAATGTCCACGAGATGAAATTCGGCATCGCGGAAGCTTTCAAAGCTTAGAATGTCCCTGGCTAAATCCTGTGTGAAGTCTAATGATCCCGCACCGATAAACGTAAATTTTCGTTTCATTTAAACACCTTCCATTCCCTGAACAATTCCTGATGATACTGTGTACCTCCAGACAAAACGTCTTATAAATGGTTACAAACAACTTTACCGCGCGCAAGTTTTAAATGTTATAACAATATTACCATGCGCTTTTTTCATTGTCAATTTCTTAAAGGAACTTTTTATTAATTTGTTGAATATCAGCCGATTTTTGTATTGTAATGTCTTAATTTGCATGGTACAATATCAATAAATGTTATATGGTTATAAACACATGATGAGTTAGGAGGTCAGGGCCATATGGAAAAAGACATCTCGCGGAACGTCCCCATATCGCTGTATTATCAGCTTAAAGAGGAGTTGATGAAGAAGCTTATCTCGAAGCAATGGCTCCCCGGAGAAAAAATCCCCTCCGAAAAGGAACTTTGTCAGATGTATGGGGTCAGCCGCATTACCGTGAGAAAGGCGCTGGATGAGCTGGAGCGTTCCGGCCATCTGGTACGGCGTCAGGGCAAGGGAACATTTGTGACCAACATATCTATGGAACAGCGCCTCTCCAAGTTTTACTCCTTTAGTGAAGAACTCAAGCAGCGGGGGCTGCAGGAACATTGCCGGATCATTCAATTTGATCAAGTCCCTGCCACCAACGAGGTGGCTGCATCCCTCGGATTGGAGCCTCTGGACCCGGTCTTTAAACTTACCCGGCTCAGATTGGTGGATCTCACGCCGTATACTCTGGAGACTTCCTATATTCCTGTGGCCGTGTGTCCCAGCCTTACCGAGGAAGTCATTTCGACCAAGGGTCTCTACAACTCCATGCGAGCGGACGGAGTCTACCCTGACAGGGTGATTGAAAAATTCCGCGCCACAGTGATCCGGAAGGCCGAGGCCGAACTCATGGGCCTTAAAATCGGAATGCCCGCTATGCATTTAGAGCGCGTCACCTACTTTGGCGTGCGTACCATAGAGTATTGCAGTTCCGTTGTCCGCGGAGACTTTTTTACCTACACGGTGGAACTCAGATGAAAAAAATATGAGGTGAACACAATGAAACATCCTCTTCAAAAACTTCTCGCCACGAGAACGCCCGATCATCCGGTCGGGCTTCCCTCACTCTGCAGCGCCAACGAGTGGGTCATTGACGCCGGTATGTTGTGGGCGCAAAAATATCAAATGCCTTTGTTGCTGGAGGCTACGGCAAATCAGGTCAATCAATTTGGCGGCTATACAGGGATGACTCCACAGGACTTCGCCGATTTTGTCAAACAACGGGCTTTAAAAAACGGCTTCCCTCTCTCCGATCTGGTTTTGGGAGGCGACCATCTGGGACCCATGGTATGGCAGAACGAAACGGTGGATAGCGCCATGGCCAAGGCGGAGACCCTGGTTCAAGATTTTGTCAGGGCCGGATTTACCAAAATTCATCTCGATGCCAGCATGCCCTTAGCAGGAGACGACATCTCCCACGGCATGGACCCGGCTGTGGTCGCCGCTCGGGCGGCCCGTCTGGCCGCCGTATGTGAGCAGGCGTATGCGCTGCTTCACGCCAGGGATTCCGAAGCCGTCCCCCCAATTTATGTGGTAGGCAGCGAGGTCCCCATCGCCGGCGGCGCTCATGGCGGAGAGGCTGAGATCTCTGTCACCACCCCGAAAAGCTTTCATGAGGCGGTTTCCCTGTTTCAAGACGCGTTTGCTGCGCTGAACCTTCAGTCGGCATGGGAGCGGGTGATCGCTGTAGTCGTACAGCCCGGTGTAGAATTTGGCAACGATTCAATCATGGACTATGACTCCCAGGCCGCAGCCTCTTTGTCCCGGGCGCTTGACGACTATCCGGGGCTTGTTTTCGAGGGACATTCCACCGATTATCAGCGGCCCGAAGCTTTACGCGCTATGGTTAGAGACGGGATAGCCATTCTAAAGGTAGGCCCTGCGCTCACCTTTGCGCTGCGCGAAGGTCTGTATGCCTTACAGGCTATGGAAAAAATCCTGCTCTCCGACACACCGGAAAGGCAGTCGCACTATTGCGAAACTCTGGAACAGGCCATGCTGGAAAACCCAAACTATTGGAATCCCTATTTCGATGGTTCGGAGGCCATGCTATCGCTGAACCGGCTCTTTGGCCTGTCCGACAGAAGCCGGTATTATCTGGGGGAACCCGCGGTAAAATCAGCCGAAGAAAGGCTGCTGGATAACCTGTCGCGCGCAAATATTCCGCTGGGGCTCCTGCGCCAATTTTTTCTCGACCAATATCGCAAAGTGCGTGAAAATACATTAAGCACACATCCATCTGCGCTTTTGCGGGATAAAATTTGTGTTGCACTGGATGATTACCGTTAAAAAATATCAAATTCAGGAGGCAAGTAAATGGACTTAACTTATGGGGAGATCAAGGAACAGTACCGTTCCATGAAACAAACAAAGACATATTTGGACGGACAGATGCAAGAGATTTTAAAACATTTAAAAATGGAAAGCTATACATCTCTTATCGTGCTGGGCTGTGGGTCCTCATATAGTCTGGCGAAATCATTAGCCCGCATGACGAACATGCGCACGGGCTTTCCTGCGACGGCGCTGGCCGCCGGAGACGTGCTGCTCCATGCGCCCCGCTATACCAAGTGCTTTGAGGGCGCTTTGGTGCTGGCGGTTTCCCGGTCGGGCAGCACCAGTGAGATTCTGCTGGCCTTAGATGCCCTGAAAGAACAAAACTGCCGCTTTACCATCGTATCGCTTACCTGCAGAGAGGAGTCCAAACTGTCAAAACTGGCGGAGATGAATCTGGATATCCCCTGGGCCTACGACAACAGCATTTGTCAAACTCGCACGGTATCCTGCCTGTACTATTCATTTGCTTATATTTTGGCAAATATGACCGGCGATATCGAACTGCTGGAGGATTTAGATGACGTGATCTCCCATGGAGACGCTTATCTTGAAGAGATAAATGACCTTTTGCAGAGTTTTGCCGAAAGACCCTGGTCGCATGTGGTGGTTCTCGGAGACGCCGAGCTTTGCGGACTGGCCGAGGAGGGAGCCCTCGCCTTTAAAGAAATTTGCCAGCTCCCCTCCAATCACTACCACCTGCTCGATGCTCGCCATGGTCCTGCGGTGCTCATCAATGAGGAGACTCTGATTCTTGCCGTACTGGGCCCCAACAATGGCTATGAGCAGGACTTTTTACAGGATATGGTCAAAAAATCCTCCCATATCATCGCCTTCACAGATCGGCCCAAAGCGATAGACGGGGTTCAAGTAATGCCGTATCACCGCGAAATCAGCCATATTGCCAAGGGTCTGCCTTTTATTCTGATCTGTCAGCTCTTGTCATACCACAAAGCCATATGCCGCGGCACCAACCCGGACGCCCCCACCGGTCTCGATGCATGGATCTCCCTGTAGGAAGGAATGAACGCGATGATGAAAAAGGATGTATTGGCAATCGGAGAATTGAACGTCGATCTGATTTTGCAAGGATTGTCTACGGTCCCAGTTCTGGGTCGGGAAATTTTGTGCGAAAACTCTGATTTGCAGCTTGGCAGTTCGACGGCAATCTGTGCCTGCGTGATGGCTTCCCTTGGATTAGACACCGGTTTTGTCGGCCATCTTGGCATGGATACCTGGGGCGACGTGTGCGAAACCTATTTAAATCGATATGGGGTTGATATGTCTCACGTGCTGCGCAAGGAAGATCTGCAGACCGGTTTGACCGTCTCTCTGAGCTGCGGACATGATCGCGCGCTGGTGACCCATCTGGGAGACACGATCGACTGTCTGACTGCGGATAAATTGCCTGCCCGGCCCTGGGAGGAGGCCCGCCACATCCATATTGGCGCCTTTTTCCTCCAGACAAAGCTGGCGGCCGGGCTCCCCGCTTTTGTGGCGGCGGCGAAAGCCCATGGAATGACGCTGTCCCTGGATGCAGGCTGGCAGGAGTCCCAGGACTGGGATAATGGGCTTTCCAAGGTTCTGCCGTATATCGATGTGTTTTTTCCCAATGAAAGCGAGGTCTGCGGCATCGGCGGCAGCGACGACGTCATGCAGGCAGCCCGGCGCGTCCACGCTATGATGGGCGACGGGATGCTGGTCGTCAAGCGGGGCCCGCAAGGGGCCTTGGCGGTATGCGGAGATGAGATCGTCGAGCAGGGCGCGTACGAAACGATAGTCATCGACACTTCCGGTGCAGGCGACAGCTTCAACGCCGGTTTCCTTTATGCCTATCTTCGTAATAAAGGTCTTATCGAATGTCTGACCTATGGAAACGCTGCAGGAGCGGTATCTGTCACGAGGATAGGAGGCACCTCACAGTGCCCGACTCTGTCCGAGGTGGAGCGATGCATCCGGCACGGCCGGGTGGCCGGCATATAGCCTGCAAGAACAACGCCCCCGTCGTAATGCCGGGGACGTTGTAGTATGGGAAGTCCTGACGGGATGCGTTGTGTTATGACTGTTCCCGCATTTCCTTCACAAAATCCACGTATTTTCCATCCTCTACCAATAGGTCAAGATTGGGAGTCAAGACGTCAGACCTTTCTTTTATTTCATAAAAGGCATCGTATAACCCTTTCAGTTCTGCAAAGGAGCCTTGCACTTGGCTCGCCAGCGGCAAGTAGTGGTACAGCTTATAAAACAGAAAAGCCATATGCTTATGACGCTTTACAAGGTTTGCTTGCACAGCAGGAATTACCTCATATCCTGATTCTTTTAAAACCTCATACCCTTCGTCCATCGCGGCTACCAGCTGCTTTAAAAGTTCATTATCTTTGGCGATTGCCTTGAAGTTGTTATCCTTTATCAACGCGGCCAGGTTCATTGGCAACACCCCTATCATATGACTTTTCAGCCAGGAATCTATATTTTTTTCGTAAGTGATCTTGTATTTCGTATTTTTAAAGATTTCTCCCACACTGTCTTTCAATAAAACTGATTTCTCCAAGCTGCCGATTACCATCCCGCCGGCATTAAATCTCACGACAACGGTGTGGTCTTTCTTTTTTTTCCCGCCGGTTAATTGAAATCCAAAAACAATATTTTTTGCTTTTTCGCTGTGGGTTACAAGATAAGCTTCCATCTCAGAAGCGGTCGCATTGTTTCCGACAAGGATGATATTCTCGCTGCCGTTTTGGGCAAGGGCCGGCAGAACATCGGGAAAATCTGAGTACTTCATCGTTACGAAAATCGCGTCATAGATGTCATCTTTCCTCAACTCACCGATCACCGTTACTTTGTCAATTGTTGTCTTTCGCTGAAGGTAATGACGTAATACAATTCCGTCGCGCCTCAGCTCCTCGGCACGTTTTCCCCTCGCCAGAACAGTGACATCGTTGTTTGCCCGTATCAGCACATGCGCTAAGAAACTGCCTTGTACTCCGGCGCCATAAATTAAAACTCTCAAAGTTATTACCGCCTATCTATTTTATTAATACCAGATTATACACAACTGTTGAATAATAAACAGTTGTATGTTATCATCAGGTTAACAAAATAATATCAGGTTTTCAATAGGCAGATTTCTATGATCGTTCATTAATCAACATCGATCGTATCTTTGTCTATTTACGAGGAGTCTTATGGATAAAAGAAAGCAAAAGTCCCGGAAAATAATTATGGAGGCTTTTATCGAGCTGCTAAGAGAAAAAGAATTAGAAAAGATATCGATGAATGAAATAGCCGAAAAGGCCAATGTAAATCGCGGCACGATCTATTTAAATTTCGCGGATAAATATGATCTATTGGATAAGTGTATCGAAGCAAACTTTTCGCAGTTGATTGAAGAATGCCAGAATGCAATAAATGATAAAAAAAGCCTGACAAAGGAATCCCTTTTAATGACCTTTCGATATCTGGAAAGCCATTTTGATTTTTTATGCATATTGTTTCAAAGCGTTGGTCTCTCTGTCTTTAAAAAATGTATCCATGACGAAATCGTGAAAGGACTCCCTCATTACGATCAATCAGAAAGCCTCACCAATGTGATTCGTTCAGAAGTGTCAACTCAATTTTTAGCTTCCGCCATAACGGGGGTTTTGGAATGGTGGTTTGTAAACTCCATGCCCTGCTCACCAGACAAGATAACGGATGAATTGTGGTTATTATTGCAAAACAACCGAGTGATCTGAAGAAGTTATTTTTTATAAGATGATTTTTAATTGATATTTTTTAATAAATATCATATACTCTTAGTAAGAAAGTACGAAATTCTTACGCTGGATTGGAGGAAGTAAAATGTTAGCGGAATTACGCACAAAATCGCAGATTACAATACCAAAAGAATTAATAAAGAAGTTAGGATTATCTGAAGGTGATAAGCTGGAGATATTCGAGAGGGATGGTATCATTTGCATTATGCCGGTTGTCGTATATCCTAAAAAGTATGTTGATGAACTTCGAGAAGAAATTGAAGAGACCAAAAAATATATAGCATCCGGTAAACAGCCTGTTTTCAGTAATATAGATGCGCTGCTTTCAAAATTGGAGGAGGATTGATGGCTTATCAATTTACTTTCACACAGCGATTCAAAAAACACTTTAAAACCCTAACCTCTCAGGAAAAGAGTCAGACTATAAAAAAATTAGAATTATTATCCGAAAACCCAACACACCCGTCGCTCCGAACAAAACGCATCCAAGGAGCAGACAAGCTGTTCGAGTGCAGCGTCAATATGGATATCCGTATTATTTGGTACTACGAAGGTGATCTTATAATTATCCTTTTGGATGTTGGCCATCACGATATCCTTAAACAATTCTAACAATCAAAGACGGAAAAAATTAAGTCTGCCGCATATGGCAGACTTATCACTATATATTTACGCAAGCATTAAAAAGAAGTTACCTGCCCCTCTGTTACTCGTGAATAAACAAGCTTTGGTTTATTACATGGTTTTTCAACTATTTTCATAAAGCCTTCCAATTTTTCTAAAGCATTTCTTAGCTTATTCTCATCATTGGTATAGAGGGTACATATTGTTTCGCCTTTTCCCACCTTGTCTCCAATACGTTTATGCATCCATATCCCCGCTGAAGGGTCAATAGTATCCTCTTTTATTTTTCTGCCTGCGCCAAGCTCTACCGAAGCAATGCCTATACTATATGTATCAAATTCGCTAATATACCCATTGTCATCAGAACAAAGATCGTATTGTATTGCAGATTTATTAATCGCGTCCGGATGATCAATTATTGTTGGATCACCTTTTTGTGCACTTATCATTTCTTCAAACTTTTTCAATGCATTCCCTTTTATTAATGACTCATTTGCTAATTCTAACGCATTGTCATAGCATTCTGTCAAGCCTGCAGTTTTAATAATTTCCGCTGCAAGCATAATTGAAAGTTCTTTTAAATCGCCTTCTCGATTGTTTTTTAGTATTTCTATTACTTCCTTTACTTCCAGGGAATTTCCCACTGCCTGTCCTAGAGGCTGGCTCATATCAGTTATTAATGCAGATACTCTGCGTCCTGCTTGATCGCCGATGCGAACCATTTTTTCTGCAAGCTGCAAACTATCTTGATACGACTTCATCAATGCACCATTGCCCGTTTTTACATCCAGGACGATTGTAGAGGCACCGGAAGCAATTTTTTTGCTCATGACGCTGCTCGCGATCAATGGAATGTTTTCAACTGTAGCGGTAACATCCCTCAGCGCATAGAGCTTTTTATCGGCAGGGCATATTGATAAAGTCTGCCCCATAACCACAAGACCAATTTCATTTAATTGAGAAATAAATTCCTCCATTGAGAGTGAGGTATTTAACCCAGGTATCGATTCTATTTTATCAATAGTTCCACCTGTATGGCCAAGTCCCCTTCCGGACATCTTTGCCATTTTAATGCCGCATGCGGCTACAATTGGAGCAACAATAAACGTAGTAGTATCTGCAACGCCTCCGGTAGAATGCTTATCAGCAATAACACCGTTAACGCCGGAAAGGTTAATCTTTTCCCCGGAATCAGCCATCGCAATAGTCAACTCTGTCATTTCACTATCATTTAATCCTTTGATGAATGCAGCCATAAGAAATGCTGACGCCTGATAATCCGGTATGTTGCCCTTAACATAATTGTCTATAAAAAAACGAATTTCTTCCCTGGACAGATTTAATCCTTCTCTTTTTTTAAGAATAATGTCATACATCCTCAATTTGAACCCTCCAATATAATTATTAGTTCTGCTTAAATAGCGGAGGAAAGTCGCATCGACTTTCCTCTTTAAGACATTTTTAGTTAGAATCTGCATTGTTGGTTTTAGTGCTGCCCGTTTTTGTTTGTTTTTCTCTGTCAAAATCATTGCGGGAAATACCCATGAGGCCCAGTCCAACAAGCGTTAGTATTATAAACGGCAGATTTATTAAGGTTAATGTCATTCCTGTATCCATTCCCTTTGTAATACTTAAATACATACTAAGTATAAAAGAACCGATTGAACAAACCCAGAATATAACGTTTCCGACGAGCTCTGTGCGCGTTTGTCTAAAGTCTTCAGGCTTCATAATGCTTGTAAATAAGAGCCCCCACCGATCCAATCTCCGCGTGATTACCATAAGTAAAGGGACGCCCAACGCCAAAGGGACAATGCTATTATTTGCAACGATTATTGGCCCTAAAACTTTATACGGAACAAACCCGAGCAAGGCAGATAGTCCCCACATGATAATGGCTGTTATCGCGGCTGTTCCTCCAATGCAACTGATTATGTATTTAATTATTTTTTTGAATGAGTGCACTTCGGGATAGTTGTCTTTCCCGGAATACCAAATTTTATAAGTCGCATATGCAAAAAAGAAGTTTCCCCAAAATCCAAAAATACTACCTGTTCCCATGGTCCCGAAAAAATCCGAAACCAGATTTCCAATAGCGCATCCCCATGCCCCGGCAGGTCCGAATAAAATGCCTGCAACCGGAACCATTACTGTCGCAATTCTGATGTCAACACCAGGAAATAGTTGAATACTCTTAAAGGGTATTAGTAATGCTGCATAGAGGGCAGCGGAAAGCGATACCAGCGACACCATTTTTGTATATTTCCACATTGAAAATATATCTTTCATTTTAAAATTCCTCCTTTGTGTTTTAGTATGACTTTTGTTAGGTTTTTGATTATTACAAGCACTCTCCTTTCTGATATAATATGAAAAAGTTTATGGGGCTCTTCTTACGACTTATTCAATTCAATGTGTATACAATAAACCATCCCTTAATCGCAATAATGATTGCAGCAACAGCCATTAAAATTGAGATGGCGCAAAAAATATAATCTGCCTTTGACATTCTTAATATTAAATACTCCCCGCGTTGGCTTTGATATCCGAACCCTTTCGATTCAATAGCCATTGCAAAGCGCTCCGTAGAGCGTATTGTTAATAGAACCGCAGGCGCCAATAGTGGAATATATTTTTTAATTCTCGTTAATAAGGAGCCGCTTTCAAGGTCCAGTCCCCTGGATTTTTGCGCAGCAACCACCGTCAGACATACTCCTATGAGAGTCGGCGCCATACGAAGTGCTGAAGAGAAGGCAAATCCGCCCCTATACGGTACACCGATTTTAACTAAAGCTTTGGATAATTCTTCATTGCGAGTCGTTGACAGAAGTATTACTGAAATCACAATGCCGATCGTCGCCCTCAAAGCAGCAGATACACCTTGTAAGATAGGCTCTAAAGTAATAGGACCTATAAGAGGAGTATGACCTTTGCTGATAAGCATCCATGATACGATACTGGTAATCGAGAGAGCTACTATGACAATCAATACTCTTTTTAAATTAATAATAGTCCGTGATATGTAGGCTAAAACAATTTCCAGAGCAAGTACAATTAACATCAGATAGAGCTGCCTGGTAAATACCCCCAGGATAATATAATGCGATAATGTAATTAACAGTTTTGTCCTTGGGTCTAATCTATGAAAAAAAGAATCAGTATCAAGATAAAAATATTTATACATAATTTGCCTCCTTCACAAAAGTATCATATCGTTCTAATTCTCTCTTAGAGAGCATCGCGATGTGAAATAAACGTCAACCTTATTCATGCAGAACAAGAAGAATATTCCTCTTTTTTTCA